>NZ_JARACR010000120.1:0-598 GCF_028765505.1 Aliivibrio sp. A6
AACGCCTGCATAACACGTTTATTACCATACAAACCAACCTGAATTTAACCGCCTTAATCACAAAACTAAAGACAAACCCAGAACGCCGAGTGTAATAAATCGTGTTGATGCGATTGTTGTGCGGACTCTCTTTCGGCTTGGCTAACTTGGTAAAGAACTGCCCTGCCAAGATTTTCTAAGCCCTGATTCTAATTTACCGATGCCGATTAAGCGAACAAAATGTTCTTAAATTGCGAGATGAAGTAAATGAAAAACAGATACATTTTTTACACCATTTGAACGACTTGGTTTCAGCAGATTTGGAACTGATAAACCAAATATCCTCGCCACAATTGGGATTGAAAATGCTGAGAGGAAAACACGGATGCAGGTTAAAATGAGGCAACACCAAAGAACAATTGAAGCGTAAAAATGCCTCTGAAACGCCTGAACTTAGGCCGACAATACTTAATTGCCGAACCTGATGAAACGAATACTAAAAGGCAACAAAGAAAATGAGTTTCGATGACTAAATAGCGTTTACAAAAGTCTCGTTTCTATTGATGAACCGTGCAAAAAATTTCGGACTCAGTACGCACAACGCCTGCATAACACGTTT
>NZ_JARACR010000121.1:0-591 GCF_028765505.1 Aliivibrio sp. A6
AGTTCGTGTAACGCTGGCATAACACGTTTATTACTATGCAAACCAACCTGAATTAACCGCCTTAATCACGAAACTAAAGGCAAACCCAGAACGCCGAATGTAATAAATCGTGTTGATGCGATTGTTGTGCGTGCTTACTTTCGGCTTGGTCAACTTGATAAAGAACTGCCCTGCCAAGATTTTCTAAGCCCTGATTCTAATTTACCGGTAGTAATTAAGCGAACAAAATGTTCTTAAATTGCGAGATAAAGTGAATGGAAAGCAGATACATTTTTTACGCCATTTGAACGACTTGGTTTCAGTAAGTTTGGAACTGATAAACTAAATATCCTTGCCACAACTGGGATTGGAAATGCTGCGAGGAAAGCACTGATGCAGACTAAAATGAGGCATAACCAAAGAACATTGAAGCGTAAAATAGCCTCTGAAACGCCTGAACTTAGGGAAATAAGGGCTAATTTGCCGAACCTGATGAAAGGAAAACCAAAAGGTAACAAAGAAGAAATTTACGCTTACTAAGCCGAAACTACGAAAGCCGCGATCCTTTTGATGAACCGTGCAAAAAATTTCGGACTCAGTACGCACAACGCC
>NZ_JARACR010000122.1:0-588 GCF_028765505.1 Aliivibrio sp. A6
ACTCTAACTGGCTCAGGTACAAGTTATACGGTGGTGTTTACACCAACGGCAAACAGTGTCGCGGCAGGTAAGGTAACGGTAGCGAAAGATAGCTTTACTGATGCTAAGGGCAATAATAATGCCGCGGGAGCTTCAATAGACTTTACTGTTGATACGGTTGTACCGACGATTGCAATGTCTGCGAATAGCACTGACTTATCGGCAGGTGAAACGTCGACGCTTACTATTACGTTAAGCGAAACAGCAACGGACTTTGCTTTATCAGACTTGAGTGTGACTGGAGGAACTTTATCGACTTTCACTGGCTCAGGTACAAGCTACACAGTGGTGTTTACACCAACGGCAGGCAGTAATGGTGCAGGTAAGGTAACGGTAGCTCAAGACAGCTTTAGTGATGCGAAAGGTAATAAGAATGCTGCTGGAGCTTCAGTAGACTTTACTATTGATACGGTTGTACCAACGATCAATATGACAGCAAACTCAACGGATTTAGCCGTAGGAGACACAGCGACAATCACCATAACATTAAGTGAAGCGTCTACGAATTTTGTAGCGTCAGACTTAAGTGTTATGGGTGGTACTTTATCA
>NZ_JARACR010000123.1:0-588 GCF_028765505.1 Aliivibrio sp. A6
GGCGTTACACGAACTCTAAGATTGCAGTTTTTTGGCTCAGTTCAGCGATTGAGCCGTTAGTTTTTTAGGCGAGAAAGTAGGGTGGTTTTCCTTTTTCTTTGTTGCCTTTTTGTGTTCGTTTCATCAGGTTCGGCAATTGACCATTATTGCCAAAAGTTCATGGATTTCAGAAACCAATTCACGCTTCAATTGTTCATGGTTTTGCCTCATTTAGGTCACCATCTGTATTTTGCTCTTAGCATTTTCAATCCCAATTGTGGCAATGATATTTGGTTTATAAGCTAAAAACTTGCTGAAACCAAATCGTACAAATGGTGTAAGAAAAAGGGATTGTTTCGTTTCACAGTTATTGTCGTTGAATGGATATTTTGCTCGCTTAATTGAGCCAGTCTAATTAAACTCAGTTAGCAGTAAATCTTGGTAAATCAGTTCTTTACCAATTAAAGCGAAGCGTTGACAAAGATCGTGTAACAAATGCATCAACACGATTTGCTACACTCGGCGTTGTCAGTTTGCCTTTAGTTTCAGTGATTAAGGCAGTAAAATTCAGCTAGGTCTGTATCGTAGCAAACGTGTTATGCAGGCGTT
>NZ_JARACR010000124.1:0-588 GCF_028765505.1 Aliivibrio sp. A6
TTCGCACGTGTTATTGCGGCGTTACACGAACTCTATGATTGCAGTTTTTTGGTTCAGTTCAGCGATTGAGTCGTTAGTTTTTTAGGCGTGAAAGTAGGGTGGTTTATCTTTTTCTTTATTGCCTTTTGGTGTTCTTTTCATCAGGTTCGGCATTGAACTATTTTTGCCAAAAATTCAGGCGTTTCAGCGGCTAATTTACGCTTCAATTGTTCTTTGGTTATGCCTCATGTTGGTTTGCATCAGTGTTTTTCTCTCAGCATGTTCAGTCCCAATTGTGGTTAGGATATTTGGTTTATCTATTCCAAACTGGCTGAAACCAAGTCGTACAAATGGCGTAAGAAAAAAGGATTGTTTCGTTTCACAGTTATTGCCGTTGAAATGATATTTTGCTCGCTTAATTGAACCAGTCTAATTAAACTCAATTTACAGTAAATCTTAGCAAATCAATTCTTTACCTATTAAAGCGAAGCGTTGACAAAGATCGTGTAACAAAGCAATCAACACGATGCTATTTACATTCGGCATTCGCGGTTTAGAGTATAATTGATTTGGTAAGTCAGTCGTTCGCACGTGTTATTGCGGCGTTAT
>NZ_JARACR010000125.1:0-585 GCF_028765505.1 Aliivibrio sp. A6
GCTACCATACAGACTTAACTGAATTTTAACGCCTTAATCACTGAAACTAAAGGCAAACTGACAATGCCGAGTGTAGCAAATCGTGTTGATGCATTTGTTATGTGTATTTAGACTTAGTCAGCAACTATTTCATTTGCAGAATTAACTAAATCGTCATAACTCCAACCAACACTTTCTGTTTTAACCATCAACTCACATATATCTGAAGTTTGAAATATTAGTTCAGATGAATCATTTAAAGTTATGACCAATTGATTTCCTTTGGCATCCCAAAAATCGTAATCTCTTTCGCCAATAAACCCATCCAGATTATTACTAAGACAACAATGCACAACTAAAAAGTTCTTCATTTGCGATTCAGAAACACCTAACATTACTGATGCTTCAGAATAATCATATGTATATGTTGTCGACTCAGTATCAATCGTAAGCTTAATTAAATCGGTGTCCCAATATTCAAAACCACCAACTTCAGAAGAAACATACTGTTCAATTGAATTAGAAACCATCCAATAATCGCCGACCATTGACTCATATTTTTTAGACATAAAACCTCTTAATTTACGCTTACATACTCAAAAAACA
>NZ_JARACR010000126.1:0-583 GCF_028765505.1 Aliivibrio sp. A6
GCGTTGTGCGTACTGAGTCCGAAATTTTTTGCACGGTTCATCAATGGAAACGAGGCTTTTGTAAGCGCTATTTAGCTATCACAAATCCTCTTCTTTGTTGCCTTTTAGTATTCATTTCATCAGGTTCGGCAATTAAGTATTGTCGGCCTAAGTTCAGGCGTTTCAGAGGCATTTTTACGCTTCAATTGTTCTTTGGTGTTGCCTCATTTTAACCTGCATCCGTGTTTTCCTCGCAGCATTTCCAATCCCAATTGTGGTTAGGATATTTGGTTTATCAGTTCCAAATCTGTTGAAACCAAGCCGTTCAAATGGCATAAGAAATGTACCTGTTTTCCATTTACTTTATCTCGCAATTTAAGAATATTTTGTTCGCTTAATCGGTATCGGTAAATTAGAATCAGGGCTTAGAAAATCTTGGCAGGGCAGTTCTTTACCAAGCTAGCCAAGCCGAAAGAGAGTCCGCACAACAATCGCATCAACACGATTTATTACACTCGGCGTTCTGGGTTTGTCTTGGGTTTTGTGATTAGGGCGGTTAAATTCAGGTTGGTTTGCATGGTAATAAACGTGTTATGCCAGCGTT
>NZ_JARACR010000127.1:0-582 GCF_028765505.1 Aliivibrio sp. A6
GCAATAACACGTGCGAAAGACCGACTTACAAAACCAATTATACTCTAAACCGCGAATGCCGAATGTAAATAGCATCGTGTTGATTGCTTTGTTATACGAGCCTTGCTTTCGCTCCGATAAAATTGGTAAAGAACTGATTTACCAGGATTTGCTGTTAAACGATTTTAATTAGACTGGCTCAATTAAGCGAACAAAATATCCATTCAACAGCAATAATTGTGAAACGAAACAATCCCTTTTTCTTACGCCATTTGTACGACTTGGTTTCAGACAGTTTGGAGCTGATAAACCAAATATCCTAATCACAGTTGGGATTGAAAATGCTGAGAGTAAAACACTGATGCAGGTTAAATTGAGGCATAACCAAAGAACAATTGAAGCGTGAATTAGCCGCTGAAACGCCTGAATTTGTGGCAATAATAGTTCAATGCCGAACTTGGTGAAACGAATACCAAAAGGCAACAAAGAAAAAGGAAAACCACCCTACTTTTACACCTAAAAAGCTAATGGTTCAATCGCTGAACTGAACCAAAAAACTACATTCTCAGAGTTCGTATAACGCCTGCATAACACGTTTGCTAC
>NZ_JARACR010000128.1:0-581 GCF_028765505.1 Aliivibrio sp. A6
CACGAACTAAAGATTGCAGTTTTTTGGCTCAGTTCGGCGATAGAACCGTTCGATTTTTAGATGTGAAAGTTGGGCGGTTTTCCTTCTTCTTTGTTGCCTTTTAGTTTTCATTTCATCAGGTTCGGCAATTGACCATTATTGCCAAAAGTTCATGGATTTCAGAAACCAATTCACGCTTCAATGGTTCTTTGATGTTGCCTCATTTTAATCTGCATCAGTGCTTTCCTCACAGCATTATCAATCCCAATTGTGGCAATGATATTTGGTTTATCAGCTCAAAACTTGCTGAAACCAAATCGTACAAATGGTGCTAGAAAAAGGATTGCTTCGTTTCGCAGTTTTTGTAGTTGAACGTTTCTTTTGTTCGCTAATTTAGCTTTTGTAATTTAGTATTGGTTTCTAAATATTATTGGTAAATCAGTTCTTTACCAATTAAAGCGAAGCGTTGACAAAGATCGTGTAACAAATGCATCAACACGATTTGCTACACTCGGCGTTGTCAGTTTGTCTTTAGTTTCAGTGATTAAGGCAGTAAAATTCAGCTAAGTCTGTATCGTAGCAAACGTGTTATGCAGGCGTTA
>NZ_JARACR010000129.1:0-580 GCF_028765505.1 Aliivibrio sp. A6
TGGCATAACACGTTTATTACTATGCAAACCAACCTGAATTTTACTGCCTTAATCACAAAACTAAAAGCAAACCCAGAACGCCGAATGTAATAAATCGTGTTGATGCGATTGTTGTGCGTGCTTACTTTCGGTTTGGTCAACTTGGTAAAGAACTGCTCTGCCAAGATTTTCTAAGCCCTGATTCTAATTTACCGATGCCAATTAAGCGAACGAAATGTTCTTAAATTGCGAGATGAAGTAAATGGAAAACCGATGCATTTTTCACACCATTTGAACGACTTGGTTTCAGCTAGTTTGGAACTGATAAACTAAATACACGAGACACAATTGGGATTGGAAATGCTGCGAGCAAAACACTGATACAGACTAAAATGAGGCATAACCAAAGAACAATTGAAGCGTAAAATAGCTTCTGAAACGCCTGAAATTAGGGAAATAAGGGCTAATTTGCCGAACCTGATAAAACGAACACTAAAAGGCAACAAAGAAGAGGAGTTGCAATAACTAAATAGCGTTTACAAAAGTCTCGTTTCCATTGAGGAACCGCGCAAAAAATTTCGGACTCAGTACGCACAACGCC
>NZ_JARACR010000013.1:0-107593 GCF_028765505.1 Aliivibrio sp. A6
ACACGGCAACGGCTAAGCCAATTAAGAACAGCGGAGCAAAACCGATTGCTGCAATTTTTAAATCAAAGCGTAAACCGGTAAATAAAGCACGCCATAGATCGCCCCCTCGGTGTACTAATTCTGTCATGTCGCCAATATTAGCAAGGAAGACTAATCGACCTACAGACATTATGGCTGTGGCAATAAAAACAGATAACCAAATAGTTCTACTGAGTTGTTTGAAATTTTGTTGGAAGTTCATGCTTTCTCTATTTTGTTTTAGGTAATGGTTGGCACTTATCACACCAAAATGTATTTCGTTGTCCTATTTTCTCTTCTTGAATGAGAGATTTACAAATTAAGCACAGTTTATTGGCCCTGCCATACACATGCAATTCTTGTGCAAAGTAACCTGGTTTTCCATCAACCTGGTTAAAATCTTTTAAGGTGGTTCCACCTTGTTTAATCGCCGTCTCTAGTACTTTTTTTATTTCACTCACGAGTCTTTGTATTTGCTTTGGCTTCAATTTACCTACTGGTGTCTTAGGGTGTATCTTTGCCATAAACAAGGATTCACTGGCGTAAATGTTGCCCACTCCCACGACTACAGCGTTGTTCATAATAAACTGTTTTACGACGGTTTTTTTATTCTCTGCTTTTTCTGAGAAATAATCTGCACTAAACGCATCGGTTAGAGGCTCTGGGCCAAGTTTGGCAAGCACTTCATGTGATACGCCGACTTCTGAATATAACCAAGCACCAAACTTACGTGGATCGTTATAACGAAGGAGTCTGCCGTTATCTAATACAAGATCGACATGATCGTGTTTTGCTGATGGGATTGCTTCATCGAGAATACGTAAACTACCTGACATACCAAGGTGAATAATCGCTGTGCCTTCTGGAGTGTCTATCATTAAGTATTTAGCGCGACGACGAATGGATTGAATTCTTTGCCCTACGAGTTTTTGTAGCTCTTGTGGGATCGGCCAGCGGAGTTTCTCTGTTCTGACGGTGATCGCTTTGATGGTTTGGCCTTGTAGGTGTGGTGTTATGCCTAAGCGACTGGTTTCGACTTCTGGTAATTCTGGCATTTTTGATCCTTTGTAAAATAAGGTTTCAGGTTGATCTAAAAATGAATGCCTTTCTGCTCCTCCCCCTTTATAAGGGGGAGGCTGGGAGGGGGTAAAAGACGAACAGCGTGTAGATCAAACCAACTAGATACTCAATTCAACCTTCATCACAATAACCCCTCCCTAACCCTCCCCTTATTAAGGGGAGGGAACTGTTTTGTATACGCTGTAATTAAATGCAGTAAACAGAGTGTTAGCTCTTCTATTTAAACAAATACCCTTCTTCCGCACTAACAGCAATCCATTCACTCTGCCAGTTCTGCATCATCCAAAAATTCGGGGCTTGATAGATAGTCACACGCTGTGGCTCTTCTTGATTTTCTAGCCACACTTCTACCGTGCTGGGTGCTGGTAATTTGGTTTTTAGTACTTTCACTGACTCTTCATTCAATACTGTACCTTCAAGGGTAAACCAGCGTTTAATCAATTGGCTATCTGTTTTTGACGTATCGGAAGCAAGATCATAGTCTGCAAAATGCATTTTTTGAATGGCATTAGCACCTTCAAATAAAGGCTGTACGCCGGTTACTGTTTCTACTTGTTGTTCTGGTTCAAGTAGATAGGTTTTGATCAGCTGTGGGGCTTGTAGTACGCCAATAAAGAGTAATACAAAGATAATCAGCATATTGTTGTATTTGCGGCGTGATGGTCTTTTCATTTTAAATCCTTTTTTAAAAGCAGAGTTCAGAATTAACCCTTATTGTTACTACTTTCACCATACGGCTCCTCCCCCTTTATAAGGGGGAGGCTGGGAGGGGGTCAAGAGCTAACAGCGAATGATCTAGTTAGTTATGTAATCGATTTTACCTTCATCGTAATAACCCCTCCCTAACCCTCCCCTTATTAAGGGGAGGGAACTGTATATTTGTCGCTGTAATAACAGCAAGCTCCTCTGAAATCAACAAGCGTAGCGATCTGAACCCTAGCACCTCTTAAGCGTAGCGTCTCAAGGACGAAGTCCGTCTCTCGCGAAGCGACCTCAAGCAACTTGTTGCGTCTATCACTTTCTTTAATCCAAAAAAAAACCCAGCAACAAGGCTGGGTTTTCGATATTATCAAAGTTGCAATCAGTAATCGAATTACTTGATTTTAGCTTCTTTGTAAAGAACGTGCTGACGTACAACAGGATCAAATTTTTTGATCTCCATTTTGCCAGGCATGTTACGTTTGTTCTTATCTGTTGTGTAGAAGTGACCAGTGTTAGCAGTTGATACTAACTTGATTTTCTCACGTGCGCCTTTAGCCATTTTTCAGATTCCTCTTAAACGTTCTCGCCACGAGCACGCATATCTGCAAGAACGGTATCAATACCTTTCTTATCAATGATACGCATACCTTTAGCGGTAAGACGAAGTTTAACGAAGCGTTTTTCGCTTTCTACCCAGAAACGATGAGTTTGTAGGTTCGGCAGAAAACGACGCTTGGTGGCATTTTTTGCGTGTGAGCGGTTGTTACCAACTGCAGGACGCTTACCAGTTACTTGGCATACTCGGGACATTGCTGTCTTCTCCAAATCGTTTCAGCTCGATATCACCTTGGTGGCAAAAAACCACTAGATATTCCAAATGAAATAACTAATTCAAGGCTATCAAAGGTCGCGCATTATACTAACTGAATGCGCATTGCTCAAGACCCAAAGGGATCCTTTTTACTGTTTTTTGTGTTTTTTTTATTCAATCGGTAAAAAAAACACTCAAATCCAGCCCCTTTCGGCAAAAGAGACTATTTCTCCATCACCGATCACAAAATGATCAAGGACTCGGATATCTACCAATTCTACCGCATCTGAAATACGTTTTGTAATTCTTCTGTCGGCTTGACTTGGCTCGGCGACGCCGGAAGGGTGATTATGCGCTAAAATGATGGCGGCTGCATTATAATCTATCGATCTTTTTACAACTTCTCTCGGATATACCGCTGCCGCGTCGATTGTTCCTTCAAATAACACCTCCCCTTTTAGCACTCGATGTTGATTATCTAAGAACAAAACATAAAACGCTTCTCTGTGTCGGTCCCTTAACATTTTCGTTAGATAACGTTTTGTATGCTCAGGGCTGGTGAGTGCATCTTCTTTCTCCATAGTTTCAAATAAATAGCGCTCCGTCATCTCCACAACGGCTTGCAGTTGAGCAAACTTTGCCGTGCCCAACCCTTTATGGCTGCAAAACTCCCCTTCATTGGAACTAAGTAACCTTCTTAATGACCCAAACTCTTTTAATAGCTTATCTGCCAACTCGATTGCATTCATCCCCCGAATGCCGGTGCGAAGAAAAATAGCCAGTAACTCGGCATCGGTTAAGGACTTTGGCCCTAGAGCGAGTAATTTCTCTCTTGGGCGAGATTCTTCTGGTAAATTCATTAAAGACATAAATAACTCGTTCGGTGAATACTATTTATACAGCCTACGCACAATAAATAATGACCGCCTTTTTGATTTGGCGCCCTTCGACTTGGTTCAAAGCTTGATTGCAATTATGTTTTTACTCATTTACTTACATCCAGAGATTGAAGTGCATCACTCTGAAAAAAAATTATGCTATGGTTAGCGCATTACGATGAATCACTTATTAAGGTTACTAGTGTCATGGCATCTCTCTCAGGAAAACGCATTCTTCTTGGTATCAGCGGCGGCATTGCAGCGTATAAATGTGCCGAGCTAACTCGTCGGCTTATTGAGCGAGGCGCAGAAGTACGTGTTGTCATGACAACGGCGGCTAAAGAGTTTATTACCCCATTAACCATGCAAGCGGTCTCTGGCCATCCAGTCGCAGACAGTTTATTGGACCCTGCGGCTGAAGCATCAATGGGGCACATTGAGTTAGCTAAATGGGCCGATATCGTATTACTTGCTCCAGCTACGGCAGATTTAATTGCTCGTATGGCAGCAGGAATGGGTAATGATTTATTAAGCACATTAGTATTAGCGACCGATTCTCCGATTGCGGTGTCTCCCGCGATGAACCAACAAATGTACGCTAATGTCGCCACACAAGAGAACATTGCGACATTAACTCGTCGTGGTATGCGTATTTGGGGGCCGGCAGCGGGCCAACAAGCGTGTGGTGATGTGGGTATGGGTCGTATGCTTGAGCCGATGGAGCTAGTTCATTTATGTGAAGACTTCTTTCGAAAGGATGAAGATAAGCCGCTTTATGGTCACTCTCTGTTAATTACTGCAGGTCCGACTCGTGAAGCGCTTGATCCGGTTCGCTATATCTCAAACCACAGTTCAGGAAAAATGGGGTTTGCGATTGCACAAGCTGCTGCACAATTAGGTGCTAATGTAACGTTAGTAAGCGGCCCGGTGAACCTTCCGACACCCGATAACGTGAAACGCATTGATATTGAAAGTGCTGAGCAAATGCATACAGCGGTAATGAATAATGCGGCATCTCACTCTATTTTTGTTGCCTGTGCTGCAGTGGCTGATTTCAGACCAAGTCAAATGGCGACTCAAAAAATGAAGAAAACTGCCGATGAAGATGGCATGACTATCTCTATGGTGAAAAACCCTGATATCGTGGCTTCTGTGGCTGCTATGATTGAGCAGCGCCCATTTACGGTTGGCTTTGCTGCAGAAACACAAGATGTAGAGAAGTATGCTCGTGGTAAATTGGATCGTAAAAATCTAGATATGATCTGCGCGAACGATGTCTCAATTCAAGGACAAGGCTTTAATAGTAATGACAATGCCCTTCATCTATATTGGAAAGGCGGCGATAAAGCTTTACCGTTGAGTTCGAAGACAGAGTTGGGTAAGGCGATTATGTTGGAGATTATAAAGAGAGTAGAGACGGCCTCCGGCCTTAAGACGAGCAAAGCTCTTGAGACGCCTTCGGCTTAAGAGTCGAAATTATAAATATAAATATTAAATAGCCAATAACAAGAAACTCTTAAGCGTAGCGCCCTCTAGCGAAGCGTCTTAAGGGAGCTTGCGACCGCTCTTAGGAACAAAGGAACCACAATGACGACAACAAAAAAAACAAATCGTCGTGATGAAATATTACAAGCGCTAGCAGAAATGCTGGAATCTAACGAAGGTGCTTCACGCATTACTACCGCGAAACTTGCCAAACAAGTGGGTGTCTCTGAAGCAGCGTTATATCGCCACTTTCCAAGCAAAGCAAAAATGTTTGAAGGCTTGATTGAGTTTATTGAAGAGTCTTTATTTTCTCGTATTAATCGAATTATTGAAGATGAAAAAGATACCTTAAAACGCATTGAACTATTATTAAAACTGCTACTGGCATTTGCAGAGCGTAATCCGGGGTTAACTCGTATTATGACGGGTCACGCGTTGATGTTTGAAAATGAGCGCCTTCGTGAGCGTATCAGTCAGTTATTTGAACGTATTGAACTGCAGTTTAAACAGATCCTTCGTGAGCGTATGCTACGTGAAGGTAAGGCGTTTCCTGTTGATGAAGCCATTTTGGCAGCACAGCTTGTTGGTCAAGTGGAAGGCAGTTTCTGTCGCTTTGTGCGTTCTGATTTTAAATACCAACCGACCGCTAATTTTAATGAATATTGGGCACTGCTTAGTGCTCAAATCCGATAGCTTGATTTAAATAGGTTTACGATGTCAAAGTACCCAGCTCCGCAATTTTCTACCGCCCTGCTTCACCCTAAATACTGGGGTGTTTGGTTTGGGTTTGGTTTATTGTTCGCTACCGTTACTCTTCTTCCTTATAAGGCAACCAATAAACTTGGTCGAGCGATTGGATTATTAGGCTTAAAGTTAGGTAAATCCCGAGCTCATGTGGCACGCCGAAATTTAGAGCTCGCTTTTCCAGAAATGGACTCTTCAGAGCGCGAAGCCATTGTTATTGAAAATTTTAAAAACTCAGGATTAGCCATTTTTGAAACGGCAATCGCATGGGTATGGCCAAATTGGCGTATTGAAAAGCATTTTAGTTTTGAGAATAAACAACACATGCTTGATCTTGAAGCACAAGGACGAGGCGTACTTGTTGTCTGTGTACACGCATTAAACCTTGAGTTAACTGCACGTGCCTTCTCTCTATTTGCACCTGGCTATGGTGTTTATCGTCCGCACACTAACCCTACGTATGATTTCATTCAATATTGGGGCCGTACTCGCTTTGGTCACCATATGGTGGACAGAAAAGACGTTAAAGGCATGCTGCGTGTATTACGAAAAGGCGAGCGTTTATGGTATTTACCTGATCACGACTACAACCGTAAAAACTCCGTATTTGTGCCTTTCTTTGCAGTGCCTGATGCTTGTACCACCGTCGGCTCTGACATTTTGATCAGTGCAAGTAAATGCGCTGTCGTTACGGCTTCTGGATTCAGGACTTACAATAATTATCACCTACAAATTGATAATGACATTAGTGAGCAGTTTCCGAAGAAAGATCCCGTTGGTGTTGCAACAGTAATGAACCAAGCTGTAGAACGTGTCATTTTACGCTGTATTCCACAATGGATGTGGCTACATAAGCGTTTTAAAACAATGGAAGATCCAAGCATTAAGAAAGGCATTCGCTACGATTAGCAGCAAATATGCATGCCTTTCAAGGAAGATAGATGAAAACCAATTTAATTACCCGTGAGGGATTCAATAAGCTACAAGATGAACTCACGTTTCTATGGAAGGAAGAGCGCCCAGAAGTCACTAAAAAGGTGACTTGGGCGGCAAGCTTAGGTGATCGCAGTGAAAACGCGGATTATCAATACAACAAAAAACGCCTGCGTGAAATAGACCGCCGTGTGCGCTATTTGCGTAAGCGTTTAGACCAAGTGAAAGTGGTCGACTACTCTCCTCAGCAAGATGGAAAAATCTTTTTCGGTGCGTTCGTTGAAATTGAAAACGAACAAGGCGATACCCTCTCTTTTCGCATTGTCGGCCCAGATGAAATTTTTGGCCGTCACGATTACATCTCGATTGATTCCCCTATGGCGCGAGCGCTGATCAAAAAAGAAGTGGATGAAGAAGCGGTAGTAAAGACGCCTGAAGGGGATAAAGAGTGGTTTGTGAATTCGATTAGGTACTAGGAGCAGGACGCAACAAGTTGCTGAAGGGCGCTTCGCTTAAGGATTCAGGAAGAGCGAAATAATGATCGTTGAAATTACAGCGACCAATATACAGTCCCCTCCCCTTAATAAGGGGAGGGTTAGGGAGGGGTTATTGCGATGAAGGCAAATAGAGTACATAGTTCACTAAATCATACACTGTTAGCTCTTGACCCCCTCCCAACCTCCCCCTTAGTAAGGGGGAGGAGCTAAGCGAAGCACTCTCAAGACGAAGTCGTCTTCTTTTAAAATTTCTAACAAATAAAAAGAATCAAAATGATAATAAACATAATTGCTAAAGAACTTAACGTTCGCCCTCAACAAGTTGCAGCAGCCGTTCAATTGATTGACGAAGGCAGCACCATCCCATTTATTGCGCGTTACCGTAAAGAAGTGACTGAAGGTTTGGACGATACTCAACTTCGTACCCTTGATACGCGTTTAACTTACCTACGTGAGTTAGATGATCGTCGTCAGTCAATTTTAAAATCGATCAAAGAACAAGACAAGCTGACGCCTGAATTAGAGCGTGAGATTTTAGATGCCGACAGTAAAACACGCCTTGAAGATTTGTATCTACCATTTAAACGTAAGCGTCGCACGAAAGGCCAAATCGCAATTGAAGCCGGTATTGAACCACTGGCTGATTTACTGTGGACACAACCTGAAAATACCCCAGAAGATGCCGCTCAATCGTACATTGATGCCGATAACGGGTTTGCAGATACCAAAGCTGTATTGGATGGTGCTCGTGCCATCTTGATGGAGCGCATGGCTGAAGACGCTAACTTACTTGAAAAAGTACGTAACTACTTAACCACAAATGCGGAATTAAGCTCTAAAATGGTCGATGGCCAAGAGCACGCTGGTGAGAAATTTAAAGATTACTTTGAGCATAATGAGAAACTAACACGTGTTCCTTCTCACCGTGCGCTTGCAATGCTTCGCGGTCGTAACGAAGGTTTTTTACAGCTATCAATTAACGCAGACCCGAATCAAGAAGAAGGCGTTCGTGGCTCTTACTGTGAAATCATCATCGCTAATCATTATGGCATTACCCTAGGCTCTCAACCTGCGGATGTGTGGCGTAAACAAGTGATCAGCTGGGCATGGCGCATTAAGATTTTAATGCACATGGAAACCGAGTTAATGGGCGCATTAAAAGAGCGTTCTGAAAACGAAGCGATTGATGTTTTTGCCACCAACCTTAAAGACTTATTAATGGCTGCGCCTGCTGGCCTTAAAACGACATTAGGTTTAGATCCAGGTTTACGCACAGGCACCAAAATAGCTGTTGTAGATGCAACAGGTAAAGTATTAGCAACAGATACTATTTACCCTAACCAACCTCACAACCAAATAGCTAAGTCTGCGCACACAATTGAAACGTTAATTAAAAAACACAACGTGGATTTGATTGCGATTGGTAATGGTACGGCTTCACGTGAAACTGATGCGTTTGTTGGTGATTTGCTAAAAGATGCAGGTCTATCGACAGCGAAAATCATCGTGAGTGAAGCGGGTGCATCGGTATATTCGGCTTCTGAATTAGCCGCAAAAGAGTTCCCAGATTTAGATGTATCGATCCGTGGCGCGGTTTCTATCGCTCGTCGCTTGCAAGATCCACTGGCAGAGCTAGTAAAAATTGACCCTAAAGCGATTGGTGTTGGTCAATATCAACACGATGTTAGCCAAAGCCAACTAGCGAAAAAACTGGATGCGGTTATTGAAGACTGTGTAAACGCCGTAGGTGTTGATGTAAATACCGCATCTTCTGCATTATTGACGCGAGTTGCAGGATTATCGACGACAATCGCACAAAATATTGTAGATTATCGTGATGAAAATGGTCGTTTTGAAAACCGTACCACACTGAAAAAAGTAGCGCGTTTAGGGCCTAAAGCCTTTGAACAATGTGCAGGTTTCTTACGTGTAATGAACGGTAAAAATCCACTGGATGCATCAGCCGTTCACCCTGAAGCTTACCCTGTTGTGAAATCTATTGCTGAGAAAAACGGTAAAGCGATTGATGCAATTATTGGTAACACTGAGTTCTTACGCTCAGTAGCGGCTAACGATTACATTAGTGCGGATTTTGGCTTACCAACAGTAACAGACATTATCTCTGAGCTTGATAAGCCGGGCCGAGATCCTCGTCCTGAGTTCAAAACAGCAACCTTTGCAGATGGCGTAAATACGGTGTCGGATCTTGAGCTAGGTATGGTTCTAGAAGGTGTGGTGTCTAACGTAGCTAACTTTGGTGCCTTTGTTGATATTGGTGTTCATCAAGATGGTTTGGTTCATATCTCTGCACTGAGCGACACGTTTGTTTCTGACCCGCGTGAAGTGGTTAAAGCTGGCGATATCGTGAAAGTGAAGGTGATGGAAGTCGATGTGCAACGTAAGCGTATCGCCCTTTCTATGCGCTTGAATGATCAGCCAGGGGAAGATAACCGCCCTCAGCGTCAATCAAATAAACCACAGCAACGTAATGACCGTTCTCATGCACCAAGACCGTCCTCTTCTACAAGACAACAGCGTCAAAGCAATGATGTAGGTAATGCTGCGATGGGTGGTGCGTTTGCAGCGGCGTTTGCGAAGGCGAAGAAGTAAGAGCAGGACGCAACAAGTTGTTGAAGGGCGCTGCGCTTAAGGCGGACTTCGTCCTTGAGACGCTTCGCTTGAGAAGAGCAAGATCTAGAATTCAGAGGCACTTGCTTTAGCTTTTAGCTCCTCCCCCTTAGTAAGGGGGAGGCTGGGAGGGGGTCAAGAACTAACAGCGTATGATCAAGGTAGATTTGTATTCAATTCGACCTGTATCGCAACAACCCCTCCCTAGCCCTCCCCTTATTAAGGGGAGGGAACAGTATGATGATCGCTGTAATCACAACGATCACCTCTGAAATCTGCAAGGGAGCTTGCGACCGATCTGAACTCTGCTTTTGCTCTTCCTGAAAGCTGACTCTTTCGCTTTCTGCTCTTATAGAAGCGTAGCGATCTAGTTAGCGCAGCGTATAATCTCTAGTCTCAAAGCACTGCCAATATATCCGACGGGTTATTCGGCACTACCGCTTTATCATAATGGAAACTGATCACACTGCGTCGGCGCACCATTCTTCCCATCTCAGCCAGTTTCTCTAGTAGCTCTTTAGGTAAATTGAAACGCATGGTGTACCCCGTGCCTTCACCTTGCGCATACGTATCTAACGACAACAATCGGGCGAGTTTTGCTAGATCATCGTCTACATCATACAAGGTGCCGATGTGAGGTTTTTTTTCTGCTTTCTCTTCAAGCACATCATAACCAGGGTGGTCAGATGGTTCCCACGCATCGCGTTTATGTTGTTTATCGTCGCCTTTAATCGCTTTTTCAGACGTCGTCTCACTCATCTTTGTCGTTGCCACAACAGCCCTCTTAACACGATTTTCACGTGCTACTTGTTCTGTTGGCAAATTAACAGAAGGTGCAATAAGCGGCACGCTAATACTGTTAGTTGAAAAGTTCATAAAACGTTTCCTTATCGAAAAACTAGGCGTAATAAACTAAGACAAACCGCTATTGTTGTTCTAAAAAATAGCGCAGCTCAGCGATAAACTCATCACTGTGCGAAATAAATGGTGCGTGTGAGGCTTGCTCAAATACTACCTTACTTGAATTAGGGAGCAAGGTATCCATATCTTGAGCAACTTTAATGGGTACTAAACCATCTAAACGACCGTACATTCGACATACTGGCATCGTTAATTGAGATAGACGCTCTCTTAGATCTATATCGGCCAAAATCGCCAAACCTGTAGCTAAAGCCGCTTGATTTGGTGATGGTCTTGAAAACACCGCACGTTTTACCTGTTTTATGTCTTGTTTAGCGTTTGGACTTCCCATCGCTTGCAATGCCATAAAGCGCTCAACCGTTAGGGTAAAGTCATCTTTAAGCTGCTCTGTAAACTGAGATAACACCACAGGTTTAATTCCTCTCCATCCTTTTTCAGCAGAGAATCGTGGTGAGCTTGCTACGGTAATTAATTGACTTACTCGATCAGGTGCCGTTAACGCTGCTTGGGTTGCAATTAAACCACCAAGAGACCATCCAAGCCACGCCGCTTTTGCTGGTGCTTGAGTTAATACTTGTTCCACCATCTCATCAAAATCAGCACTACCAAGCTCGGCACTGTGTCCATAACCTGATAAATCTACGGAGTGAACTCGATATTGCGAGCGCAGTTTCTCTACCGTAGGTTGCCACACTGCTCCGTTCATTCCCCATCCGTGAATGAGAACCAGATCGGAACCTTCGCCTTCCGTTTGCCAATAAAGAGAGCTTGTCATCTACACTGCCTATTCGTGTTCAAAAATAATGGATGGTTAAGTGTTCATCAGGTTACTTCGAAGGTCAATGCAAAAATTAGGTACAAGTCATTGTGACTATTGCCGTTTGGCTATGCCCGCTTCAGAAACGATTTGGTGTCAAAAGTGTATCGCCTTAATTCCTAAAGTTCCGCGTTGTCGACAATGTGGCTTACAAACCGAACATGAAACAGAGGTGTGCGGTGAGTGCTTAACCCACCCACCACAGTGGGATCGCTTGTTTTGTGTGAGTGATTATACAGAGCCTTTACGTGAATACGTTGGCCGCCTTAAATACGCTCAACATTTTTGGTTAGCTCAAGATTTAGGAGTATTACTGAGTAAACAGATCTCTGATCCCGCTCCACTTATTCTTCCTGTTCCTCTCCATTGGAAGCGTTTTTGGTGGCGATCTTATAATCAAAGTGATCATCTTGGTTGGACTCTTGCACAACAGTTTAACTTGAACGGTATGGCTTCTCGCTGTGACAACAAGATATTAAAGCGCATTAAGGCAACTCGGCCTCAACAAGGACTCTCAAGATCGTTTCGACAAACCAACCTACTTGGTGCGTTTAAAGTGGCTAAACCGATTACTGAAAAGCATGTCGCTATTGTTGATGATGTGGTGACTACAGGAGCCACGATTGATCTTTTGTGTGTCGAGTTAAGAAAAGCGGGGGTTGAGAGGATTGATGTTTATACGATTTGTCGAACAGGGAAAAGTAAAGAGCAGGACGCAACAAGTTGCTGAAGACGGACTCCGTCCTTGAGACGCTTCGCTTGAGGAGAGCAAAAGTAGAGTTCAGAGGTAGTTGCTTTTAGCTCCTCCCCTTTACTAAGGGGGAGGCTGGGAGGGGGTCAAGAACTAACAGCACATTATCAAGTTAACTATGAACTCAATTCCAATTTCATCGTAGTCACCCCTCCCTAACCCTCCCCTTGGTAAGGGGAGGGAACTGTATATTTGATGCTGTTAGTACAACGACAAAAAATGGTTCTCCCCCTTTATCACTATAATCATGAGATCGATATAGTGAACACAAGGGGGAGTTAGAGGGGGTTGGTTATGCTGTCTTTTATATTAATAATTACTGCCAAGTAACATTCTCGAACAAGGGGAGGAACTGTATTGTGATTATAGATACCACAACGATCTCCTTGAACCCAGATCTCCTACCATCTCAAGCAACTTGTTGCGTCTTAAGCGAAGCGCCCTCAAGGCGAAGCCGTCTGCTCTTAAAAACTTTAGCAAACGATTGCTTTTCGTTTAATTATCTATAGAATACCGTCCCAATTGATTAACTACTCATTTTAATCAACCAACCCCAATAGAGATAGGTTCTGATTAACAGCAATCACAGATTGACACCTACTCACTTCAAACTCCCATTCAGCGAGCTTTGAAGACAACGTTATACTATTAGGAATATCGGCCATGACCGTTAAAAACAACACCACAAAACCATCTGAACTGATTTATCAATTAGATGAGCGTCCACCACTTCCGCAAACTTTATTTGCTGCACTTCAGCATTTATTGGCGATGTTTGTCGCGATTATTACTCCATCTCTGATCATCTGTCAGACGCTTGGTGTCCCTGCTGCAGAAACCAATACCATCATAAGTATGTCTCTGTTCGCTTCTGGTATTTCTTCTTTTATTCAAATTAAAACCTTTGGTCCAATTGGCTCTGGCCTTCTTTCTGTTCAAGGTACGAGCTTCAACTTCTTAGGCCCAATCATTGGCGCAGGTCTGGCGCTTAAAGCGGGTGGTGCTGATGTTCCGACCATGATGGCTGCGATTTTCGGCACTATCTTAGTGGCTTCGACTGCTGAAATTTTCCTTTCTCGTGTTCTTGAGTACGCACAAAAAATTATAACGCCATTAGTGTCTGGTATCGTTGTGACATTAATTGGTTTAACACTTATTCAAGTCGGCCTTGTATCTATGGGGGGCGGTTACTCTGCAATGGGTGAAGGTACATTTGGTAGCCTAGATAAATTGGCTCTTGCTGGCACTGTTTTACTTATTATTGTGGTATTAAATCGTGCAACTAATCCTTACCTACGTATGGCATCTATCGTAATTGCGATGACTGTTGGTACTTTAGCTGCATGGGCAATGGGTATGCTTAATACCAATATGGCTCACGATGCTGAATTAATCGCTTTACCAATTCCAATGCAATATGGCTTAGGTTTTGATTGGTCTCTGTTTATTCCTCTGGTTCTAATCTTCTTAATTACCGCGCTAGAAGCGATTGGCGATATTACTGCAACGTCTGAAGTATCAGGCCAACCAGTAAAAGGACCTGTATACATCAAGCGTATTAAAGGTGGTGTATTAGCCGATGGTCTTAACTCTGCCATTGCCGCTGTGTTTAACAGTTTTCCTAACTCAACCTTCAGCCAAAACAACGGCGTGATTTTATTAACGGGCGTTGCAAGTCGTTACGTTGGTTATTTTATTGCTGGTATGTTGGTTATTCTTGGCCTATTCCCTGGTGTTGCAAGCATGGTGCAAATCATTCCTGAGCCAGTACTTGGCGGCGCAACGATTGTGATGTTCGGTACTATTGCTGCGGCGGGTGTGCGTATTATCTCTCGTGTTGAGCTAGACCGTCGTGCAATCCTAATCATGGCAATGTCTTTCTCTATGGGTCTTGGTTTAGCTCAAAAACCTGAGATCCTTCAGTTCATGCCCGAGATGATTAAAAACATTTTCTCATCTGGTGTAACCGCTGGTGGTGTGACGGCCATTCTTCTGAATATTATTCTTCCAAGCAGTGAAGTGCTAAAAGAAGAGAAGGAAAAGCAGGACGCAACAAGTTGCTAAAGGACGCTTCGCTTAAGAGCGGGCTTCGCCCTTAAGAGAAAACAAAAAGGCCGCAGATGATTATCGTCTGCGGTCTTTTTTATGTTTGAGAAGAAATAACTAGAGGCTATACGCTGCGCTAATTAGAAACTATAAAAGCGAGTATGGCTGATGTGATGCGTTTTTAGGTTTCAGGAAGAGCAGAGTTCAGAGGTACTGGTTTTTAGCTCCTCCCCCTTACTAAGGGGGAGGCTGGGAGGGGGTCAAGAACTAACAGCGTATAAATTAAGTTAACTATGAACTCAAATTCCAGCTTTATCGCAATGACCCCTCCCTAACCCTCCCCTTATTAAGGGGAGGGAACTGTATTGCACACGCTGCAAGTAAGGCGTTCTAAATTCTAGCTCTTCCGCTTTTGACCTTATAGAAGCGAAGCGGTCTAGTTAGCGCAGCGTATAGCCTCTAGTTCTTTTCCTGAAACCTGAACTTGCTTTTGCTCTTCCTCGCCACTGCTCTACCCCAGCGGCAATTCAACCTGCACTTTTAACCCACCTTCACGACGGTTCGACAAACTTACCGCACCTTGGTGTTGACCAACAATTCGCTTAACAATCGCCAAACCTAAGCCCGTTCCTTCGCTACCTCGGGCTGTATCACCGCGAGTAAATGGTTCAAATACCGATTCTAATTGGGACTCATCAATACCCGAGCCATTATCTTCAATAATAATCCATGCTGTTTTGTGATCAGCAGAGACACGAGTGGAGACTGAAATCCAATCGCCACCATAACGAATCGCATTCACTACGAGATTAGTCACAACTCGTTTAATGGCTATCGCATTACCGTGAAGAGATTTAGGGATCTCAGCTAAGTTGGTTTTGATTTCACGCTCATAACCCCCTTCAGCCAAAATCACTTCATTAACGATAGTGTTGATATCAACATCAATGAAGTCTTGTTTTGCTACTGGCTTAAGATAATCCATAAACTGACCGATGATTTCATTACACTCCTCAGTATCTTTAATCATACTTTCAGCTAAGTAATCATCTTGAGGTGACATCATTTCGGTTGCTAAACGAATGCGTGTTAATGGAGTACGAATATCATGACTCACCCCAGCCATTAATAATGCTCTGTCTTGTTCTAGTTGCTGGATCCCTTTTGACATTTGGTTAAAAGCACGAGTTACCGCTTGAATTTCTGATGCGCCTTTTTCTGGTAATGGTTCTGGGATCTCGCCTTTACCGACTTTACGAGCGGCGGTTTGCAGAGCCATTAATGGCCGATTTTGAATTTTAATAAATGCCCATCCACCCAAAATCACTAATAACGCGATAAATAGACTATTTCTGAATAACGGAGCAAAGTCTTCTTCTTGTAACTCCGAAAGCGGTATTCGCATATAAAACTCTGGCATTGCTTCTGTTTTCATCCAGAGAACATAGCTTTCAGCTCCTAGTATCAAGCGCACTTCTGTTGGTGACTCTAATTCCTGAGTCATCTCTTCACTTAAAAATTCAACGGGGCTCGCTTGGTAATACTCTCTCATTTCAGGATCATGCTCATCATGAATACTGACACCAAGCTGTTCTAGTAATTGACGGCGCAATGGTTGGTCTAGTTGAATATTTGTTCCATTTTTCAATGTGACGTCTTCAGCCAACATTAAACGAACTTCATAAGCCAAAATGCGATTGAATTGCTGCAAACTAGGTAGTAACGCGTAATTAAATACAGCGAGATAAGAGAATACCTGACTAGCAATAAGAAGGGATGCGAGGAGTAAAAGGGTTCTGGCGAAGGTACTTTTCATGGGAGTTCTCTGTGGTTGTTAATTTGAAGAGAGCTAAAAACGATAACAGCAGGTATGGTTGATGTAGTAAATTCTAGGTTTCAGGGCGCTTCGCTTGCAGGTTTCAGGAAGAGCAGAGTTCAGATCACTTCGCTAGCAGAATTCGGAGGTATTAGCTTTTAGCTCCTCCCCCTTAATAAGGGGGAGGCTGGGAGGGGGTCAAGAACTAACAGCGCATAATCAAGTTAGCTATGAACTCAACTCCAACTTCACCGCAATAACCCCTCCCTAGCCCTCCCCTTATCAAGGAGAGGGAACTGTATTTTTGACGCTTCAATGACAACGATCCCCCCTGAAACCTGCAAGGGAGCCTGCGACCGATCTGAACTCTGCTTTTAACGCTCTTCCTCGCCCCTGATCTTACGCTTCTGCCCCATCAGGAACAAACACATAACCTAATCCCCATACCGTTTGGATATAACGAGGACGGCTTGGATCTTCTTCAATCATGCGGCGAAGACGAGAAATTTGAACATCGATAGAGCGTTCCATTGCTGAATATTCACGGCCACGCGCCATGTTCATCAACTTATCACGCGACATTGGCTCACGCATGTTCGTCACAAGTGATTTAAGTACTGCAAACTCACCAGATGTTAGTGGCATCGGCTCTTCGTTACGGAACATCTCACGGGTACCTAAGTTTAGACGGAACTCTCCAAACTCAACCATTTTGTCTTCTGCGCTTGGTGCACCAGGTGCTTCAATTACTTGACGACGCAGAACCGCACGAATACGCGCTAATAGTTCACGTGGATTAAATGGTTTTGGTAGATAATCATCTGCACCCACTTCTAAACCAACGATACGATCAATTTCATCGCCTTTTGCTGTCAGCATTAAAATCGGCAACATATTGTTCGCGCTGCGTAAACGGCGGCAAATAGATAGGCCATCTTCACCTGGCAACATTAAGTCCAATACCATTAGGTGAAACGTTTCACGAGCCAATAAGCGATCCATTTGCTCACTATTAGCTACACTACGTACTTGAAAGCCTTGCTCTGATAAATAACGCTCTAATAACGAACGAAGGCGAGCGTCATCATCAACTACTAAAATCTTATGGTTTTCTTGCATGGGCTTAACCTCAATATATGTCTTATTTCAGTTTACTCGTAACTTTAAGCAATAGAAGTGCTATTTCATAAAAAATGAGAGGTGAAATTGTTACTTTTTATGTAACAGCTTCAAGTTTTACGTATAAAATAAGGTATTAGAGTAAATTTACATGCCATATTGACTACTTAATCAATAAGAAGTCATAAGCACGATAGATTAGTGAGTAAATATGTTAGTCGGATATAAACGAGCACAATGCAAAAAGGTTCTAGTTATCAACCGTAAAGGTGGTGCTGGGAAATCAACTTTTGCGATTGCAATGGCATCTTTCTACGCTCATCAAAATGTGAAAACTGAAATTATCGATCTTGATCCTCAAGGTACAAGTCATTTTTGGGGAAGTAAAAACGATGGGGTTAGAACAACTAAATTTTTACCTTCTTCTAATGTGCCTTTTTCTTTAGCTTTGCGATTAGAAGCAGATACTCGAATTACGGTAATTGATTCGCCTTCTAACTTTAGTCAATTTGAGATGGAAAAATACATTTCAATGGTGGATAAAATAGTCTTTCCAGTACAACCCTCACCCATTGATGTCCACTCTATGCTAGGGTTTATTAAAGATTTAATTAAATCTCCTGCTTTTAAACAAAACAATGTTGAGCTTGCGTTTGTGATCACTCGTTGTAAAGAAAACAAACAAGGCACCGAGTTCGTTCATAAAGTGCTACAACACATGAAATACCCGCTATTAGGAACTATGTCTGAGAGCCAGGCATATCAAAATATGTTTTCTGAAAAGAACAGCTTTTTGATCCATCATCCTGATTTAGATAAACCACTATGGCAAAACATGAAGCAGTGGCTAGATGTTGATATGACACCACCACAACCACCAGAACCTGAAATAAAAAAAGTGGCTGAGCCGAAGCCAACCACTTATCGTTCTCTATTGAAAAGGCGCTATTAGTGCCTTATGTTTGGTGTTTGAAATTAGATACCAAACTCTGCACGGTACGCTTTTACCGCTTCAAGTTGCTCAGCATTACCGCCTTTTTCTTCTAAGAATGAGATCAAGTCAGTTAAGCTTACGATTGAGATAATTGAACAACCAAAATCACGTTCAACTTCTTGAATCGCAGATAACTCACCTTTGCCTTTTTCTTGACGATCAATCGCAACAAGAACGCCAGCCAGATCAGCACCATTTGCTTGGATGATTTCCATTGATTCACGGATTGCGGTACCAGCCGTAATCACGTCATCCACTAGCATAATACGACCTTCAAGAGCGCTGCCGACTAGGTTGCCACCTTCACCGTGATCTTTTGCTTCTTTACGGTTAAAGCAGTATGGCTTATCTGTGTCATGGTGATCCGCTAACGCTACCGCTGTGGTTGTTGCGATTGGGATACCTTTATACGCAGGGCCAAATAGCACATCGTAATCAATACCTGAATCTGCCAATGCTGCCGCGTAAAAACGACCTAGACGCGCTAGATCACGACCGGTATTAAATAAGCCAGCGTTGAAAAAATATGGGCTTGTGCGGCCTGACTTTAAAGTAAACTCACCAAATTTTAGTACTTCTTTCTCAAGGGCAAATTCAATAAACTCACGCTGGTATGCTTTCATTTTCATTCTCTCTTTTTAAAAAATAGACGTAACAAGTTACTTAAGAGCGCTTCGCTTAAGACGGACTCCGTCCTTGAGACGCTTCGCTAAAGAAAATCAAAAGAACACAATGTATTCAATATTGCTCTTCTTCATTCTTTAGCAGCTTGCTGCGTCTTAAGCGCAGCGCTCTCAAGGCAAAGCCGTCTGCTTTGCTCTTTTTACACATAAAAAAATAGCCCCTGAATTAGGAGCCATTAAAAATCAATTATTCGGCCAATGCCGCTTTCTGCTTCTCAATAATATCATTGATGCCCTGTTGCGCCAGAGCCAGCATGTCTAACAATTCTTGGTGAGAGAACGGCGCTTCTTCTGCCGTGCCCTGCACTTCAATCATCTTACCGTCTTCCATCATTACGACGTTCATATCGGTATCGGCTGCTGAGTCTTCTACATACTCCAAGTCACAAATTGCTTCGCCGTTGTAGATACCAACAGAAACCGCAGCAACGTGGCCTTTCATAGGGTTCGTCTTTAACTTGCCCGATGCAATCATGTGGTTGATAGCGTCTGCTAATGCAACACTTGCGCCTGTGATAGATGCTGTACGAGTACCGCCATCCGCTTGGATAACATCACAATCGACCGTGATCATTTGCTCACCTAGTGCTTCTAGGTCAACAGCAGCACGAAGGCTACGAGCGATCAGACGTTGGATCTCCATCGTACGACCACCTTGTTTACCGCTTGCTGCTTCACGGCGATTACGAGTGTGTGTTGCGCGAGGTAGCATGCCGTATTCAGCCGTTACCCAACCTTTACCTTTGCCTTTTAACCAGCGAGGAACATTTTCTTCAACACTTGCAGTACAAATTACTTTTGTATTACCAAATTCAACTAATACAGAACCTTCTGCGTGCGCAGTAAAGTTACGAGTAAGAGTAATTGGACGGACTTGCTGAGCTGTTCTTCCGCTAGGACGCATGGCAGATACCTTGATTATGACAAATTGTCGGCGATTATACCGAACTCGTATAATAAAGCATAGCTCCCGTTTCTCTAGTTACTCACTATTGCGCTTATCTGTTATAGTATCGCGATATTTTATTCATCATCCTTCCTATTGATGATTTGAGGACGCTTACATGATCTACAGTATGACGGCTTATGCACGCCGCGAAGTAAAAGCTGATTGGGGTAACGCTGTGTGGGAAATCCGCTCAGTAAACCAACGTTATTTAGAAACTTATTTCCGTATGCCAGAACAGTTCCGTGGTTTAGAGCCTGTTCTTCGTGAGCGTTTCCGTAAGCGTCTTGCTCGCGGTAAAGTAGAATGTCATCTACGTTTTGAAGCAAACAACGCAGCAAGCAACGAACTAAAAATTAATGAAGATTTAGCTCGCCAAGTAATTAAAGCGGCGCAGTGGGTGAAAACAGAATCTGGCGAAGGCGGCATTAACCCTTTCCAAGTTCTGCAATGGCAAGGTGTGATGGAAGCGCCTGAGCAAGATTTCGACTCTATCAATAAAGAACTATTGGCGGAATTTGAACTGGCTGTGAATGATTTTGTTGAAGCTCGTGCGAGCGAAGGCGAAAACATGAAAGCACTGATCGTTCAGCGTTTAGATGCGATCACTGAAGAAGCGGCAAAAGTTCGTGCTCGTATGCCTGAGATTCTAGAATGGCAACGTAACCGTCTTCTAACTAAATTTGAAGATGCGAAAATTGAATTAGATTCTTCTCGTGTTGAACAAGAGCTTATCCTTCTTGCTCAAAAATCTGACGTAGCTGAAGAGCTTGATCGTTTAGATTCACACGTAAAAGAAACAACCAACGTAATGAAGAAAGGCGGCGCTTGTGGCCGTAAACTTGATTTCATGATGCAAGAATTTAACCGTGAAGCAAATACGCTGGCGTCTAAATCTATTAGCACAGACATCACAGCATCGGGTGTTGAGTTAAAAGTACTTATCGAACAAATGCGTGAACAGATCCAGAATATTGAATAATCAGTTCTGATCACCGCTTACAAAAAAGCCTCGTTGATGCATATCTTCGAGGCTTTTTATTATCTGGATTGGAATTACTCACTACTCATCATAATGTTTGTTTTCGTTTATTTCATATGGCCAATAATGATGCCCAACACGGATCAATAATGTCGCTGCTGCAAGGATAAAGGCCGCTAACGCCAACCAAACCACTAATACCGCATCGATCTCTTTCATTCCTAGCGTGATGTAACGAGCAATGGCCATCATGGCGATATAGATAGGGTAACGCACCGGGATTTTTCCGTTCATCACAAATTGCTGCACCATGGCCAACACTTCAAGGTAGATAAACATCAATAAAATATCGGTTAACTGGATCTGTCTTACAGAAAACACATGGATAAATTCATTCACCATGGCAAATAAGGTCGCTAATGTGATCGCAACCAACAGAACCGCCTCTAAAATATGAAATACTTTTAAGAAGGGCTTACTAAATGATTTGGGTAAATGAGAAGGCATAAGGAGTTATCCACCGTTATTGCTATAATAAATATGATAATTAATTGGTTGCACTCTAATGATAGTGCCAAGCCAAGTTAACACAAAATTATTATTTCAATTAGCGTATTTATTTCATTCAAATTAATTCTTGATTGTGCTATTCTTCGCCACCCAATTTTCTATGCTTCGCATCCATCTTTATTTTACCTTTTAAAGTGTAACTTAAAGAGAAATGCCATAACTCCCAAGAGAATCTATCATGAGTAAAGGTACACTTTATATTGTGTCAGCGCCAAGTGGTGCTGGTAAGTCGAGTTTGATCACGGCACTGTTAGAAAGCAACCCAACTTATGCAATGAAAGTCTCTGTGTCTCATACTACTCGTGGTATGCGTCCAGGAGAAACTGATGGTGTTCATTATCACTTTATTCAGAAAGAGCATTTTGAAGAGTTGATTGGAAAAAATGAATTCTTAGAATATGCGGAAGTGTTTGGTAATTATTACGGAACCTCTCGTGTATGGATCGAAGAAACGCTTGATAAAGGCATTGATGTATTCTTGGACATTGACTGGCAAGGCGCTCGTCAAATCCGTGAACAAATGCCTTTAGCAAAAAGTGTGTTCATTTTACCTCCATCAAATGGAGAACTTGAACGACGCCTAAATGCACGTGGTCAAGACAGCGATGCTGTTATTGCTAAGCGCATGAGCGAAGCAAAGTCAGAAATTTCTCACTATGATGAATACGATTATGTGATTATTAATGATGACTTTGATACTGCACAAATGGACTTCCGTGCCATTATCCGTGCAGAGCGTTTAAAGCAAGACAAACAAACTATGAAATACAAAGGTATGTTAGACGCGCTATTAGCTGACTAATTTCTTCGTATTTCTATTAGTATCTCGTAACCCTAGCTAGAAACTTATACTAGTTACTTGTATACTTTCTCAACATATAACTATTTTTGTTAATAAATTGGAGTCCTCATGGCACGTGTAACCGTTCAAGACGCAGTTGAAAAAATCGGCAACCGTTTCGACCTTGTTTTAGTTTCATCTCGTCGCGCACGTCAAATGCAAACTGGTGGTAAAGATGCGCTAGTGCCTGAAGAGAACGATAAAACGACTGTTATCGCTCTTCGTGAAATTGAAGAAGGCCTGATCACTAAAGAATTACTTGATGCTCGTGAACGTCAAGAGCAACAAGAGCAAGATGCCGCTGAATTAGCAGCAGTAAGCTCAATCACACACAATCGTTAATCTCTATAATCTTTATATAGATTATAAATTACAGCAAACCTGACGGGGCGAAATTTGGATTTATTCGATAGCCTGAAAGATGTTGCCAAAGATTACCTGCCAGAGCCTCACATTGAGGCTCTTCGTCGATCTTACCTGGTAGCAAAAGAGGCCCATGAAGGGCAGACTCGCTCAAGTGGCGAACCTTACATCATTCACCCAGTAGCTGTGGCTCGTATTCTTGCAGAAATGCGACTCGACCATAAAACGCTAATGGCTGCACTGCTTCACGATGTTATTGAAGATACTGAAGTTAGCAAGGAAGAGCTAGCAGAACAATTTGGCGATACGGTTGCTGAATTAGTGGATGGCGTTTCTAAGCTGGACAAACTCAAGTTCCGCGATAAAAAAGAAGCGCAGGCTGAAAACTTCCGAAAAATGGTCATGGCGATGGTGCAAGACATCCGCGTTATTTTGATCAAACTTGCTGACCGTACCCACAACATGCGTACATTAGGTGCATTACGCCCTGATAAACGTCGTCGCATTGCTCGTGAAACCTTAGAAATATTCTCTCCTTTGGCGCATCGCCTTGGTATCCACAACATTAAAACTGAGCTTGAAGAGTTAGGTTTTGAAGCCCTTTACCCAAATCGCTATCGCGTATTAAAAGAAGTGGTAAAGTCTGCACGTGGTAACCGTAAAGAAATGATCCAAAAAATTCACTCTGAAATTGAAGGCCGTATTGCTGAAGCTGGCATCACTGGTCGAGTGATTGGTAGAGAGAAAAACCTGTTCGCTATTTACAATAAAATGAAAAATAAAGAGCAGCGTTTCCATACTATTATGGATATCTACGCGTTCCGAGTGATTACTGACAATGTCGATACGTGTTATCGCGCACTAGGCCAGGTTCATAGTATTTATAAGCCTCGCCCAGGCCGCATTAAAGATTACATTGCGGTACCAAAAGCCAATGGTTACCAATCGCTTCACACCTCTATGGTTGGCCCTCATGGTGTTCCTGTTGAAGTGCAAATTCGCACTGAAGATATGGAGCAGATGGCAAACAAGGGTGTTGCTGCACATTGGTCGTACAAAGAGGGTGATAACTCTAGTACTACCGCTCAAATCCGCGCTCAGCGCTGGATGCAAAGCTTACTTGAACTTCAACAAAGTGCAGGTAGCTCATTTGAATTTATTGAAAACGTAAAATCGGATCTATTCCCGAATGAAATTTACGTTTTCACACCAAAAGGCCGCATTTTTGAACTGCCTGTTGGCGCAACCGCGGTTGATTTTGCTTACGCTGTTCACTCTGATGTTGGTAACAGCTGTGTTGGTTCACGCGTTAACCGTCAACCTTACCCTCTAAGTAAACCACTGAAAAGCGGACAAACGGTTGAGATCATCAGTGCTCCAGGTGCGCGTCCAAATGCAGCTTGGTTAAACTATGTAGTGACCTCAAAAGCTCGTACTAAGATCCGCCAAGTACTGAAAACCATGCGTAAAGAAGACTCTGTGATTTTAGGTCGCCGTCTACTTAACCATGCGCTGGGCCACAATGTCTCTCTGGATGATATTTCACAAGATAACATTACTCATGTTCTGTCTGATCTTAAGCTTGCAGACACTGAGGATTTACTAGCGGCCATTGGTCTTGGTGAGTTAATGAGTATTGTGGTTGCTCGTCGTCTACTTGGCGATGCGGATGAACTAACAGAGCAAGACTCATCAAACATTGAAACCAGTACAGGTAAAAAATTACCTATCCGTGGTGCTGATGGTATTTTGCTGACCTTTGCTAATTGTTGTCGTCCAATTCCTGGCGATCACATCATTGCTCATGTAAGCCCTGGCCGTGGTCTTGTGGTTCATATGGAAGAGTGTGCAAACGTTCGTGGTTATCAAAAAGAACTTGATAAGTACATGGGAGTTGAGTGGGCTGATGAATTTGATCAAGAATTCGCGACTGCTCTGGATATTGATATTCAGAACCACCAAGGTGCATTAGCCGATTTAGCCAATGTAATTGCAGGTACGGGCTCAAATATCCGTGGTATTAGTACCGAAGAGAAAGACGGCCGTTTATACACAATTACGGTTGAATTAACGGCTAAAGATCGTACGCACTTAGCGGAGATCATGCGTCGAATTCGTGTTATGCCACACGCACTTAAAGTTCGTAGACATAAGAACTAAAGGCAGTGCGACTTCGTCTTAAGGGCGCTTCGCTTAAGGAACAGCAAGCTGCCTGAGGACGCTACGCTTAAACATTCAAGAGCAATAAAAAGATAGTAATCTCTTTAATTTGCTCTTCTCAAGCGTAGCGACTGTGGGACGAAGTCTTCCTTAAGCGAAGCGACCTTAAGCAGCTTGCTGCGCCCTGCTCTTACTCACCTATTTCAAGAAATAAAAATCATGAACTTAGAACGCTATCAACGAATTACTTCCGTATTAAAAGCTCGTCAAACTGATCTTACTCTGTGCTTAGAAGAAACCCATAAATCCAATAACGTTTCTGCCATTGTTCGTACAGCCGATGCAACCGGCATCCATAAGATTCATGCGGTATGGCCAACAGAGCAAATGCAAATGCTTGGTCATACGTCTGCAGGTGCTCGTAACTGGGTTGATGTTGAAACTCATAAAAGTATTGGGGACGCTGTCTCTGTTTTAAAAGAGCAAGGCATGCAAATTTTAGCAACTAACTTGTCTGATACGGCAGTCGATTTTCGTGAAATTGATTACACCAAGCCAACCGCTATCATTTTAGGCAGTGAAAAAACTGGGATCAGCAAAGAAGCATTAGCCCTCGCAGATCAGGATATTATTATTCCTATGGTCGGTATGGTGCAATCTCTGAATGTTTCTGTTGCTAGTGCATTGGTTTTGTATGAAGCACAACGTCAACGCGATTTAGCCGGTATGTATGACCGTGAAGAGAGTATGTTACCAAAAGAGTACATCAATAAGGTGCTGTTTGAGCGTGGCCACCCTGTACTTGCGAAAGTAGCCAAACGTAAAGGTCTTGAATTGCCGCAGCTTGATGAAACTGGGCAGATCGTTGCAGATGAAGCGTGGTGGGCAAGAATGCAGGCGGCGGATTAAGAGCAAGAACTTAGGGTTCAGATCGGTCGCAAGCTCCCTTGCAGAGTTTAGGGGTGATCGTTGTGATTTCAGAGATTACAATACTGTTCCCTCCCTTTAATAAGGGGAGGGTTAGGGAGGGGTCATTGCGATACAGGTAAAATTGAGTACCAATCAACCTTAATTATACGCAGTTGGTTCTTGACCCCCTCCCAGCCTCCCCCTTAGTAAGGGGGAGGAGCTAAAAGCCAAAAATAAAACCTCTGAGCTCTGCTCTTCCTGAACCCTGAATCCTTTAGGACGAAGTCCGTCCTCAAGCGCAGCGCCCTTCAGCAACTTGTTGCGTCCTACTCTCAATCCCTCATCAACATAAACGTCCCAATAAACTCGGCCGCAGGTTGATCCCCATTACATAAATCAACCTTCACTTTCACTCTGGCTCTCTTGCCTGATTTCAAGCGGTCAAAGTCCCCTTGCAAACAGTTTAATGACGTAATGCCTTTTGGATTTTCGGTGATCGGTTGGCGATAACGAATATGACTGTCTACCAACATAATACTGGTTGCATCTAAACCTTGCTCTTTTAGCAGCAGCCATACCATCCCCCAAGCAGTGAGGGTTCCCATGGTAAAGATGCTGCCTGCAAACATCGTATTATGAGGGTTTAGATTCGCATTTAAAATCGCACTGACTTCAAAGCGATAACCTGTATATTGGGTGATTTTTATGCCCATTTTATCACTGATTGGAATTTCATTTTCCCAACGTTTTTGAAGCTCTGCGCACCAATCTGGACGTCGAAGTACATCAGCCAGAGGATCTAAATGTTTAAGCATTTGTTGGTGACGAATTGGGCCTCTCTCATCACTCAGTTCACCTTGGTTAGTAAATCCATTTCTCACATAGAAAGGAATTGCATCTTCACGAGCATTACATACTAAGCGTTTAGCGTTCTCTTGGCGCGCATAAGACTCCAGAGCCACTAAAATCAATGCGCCTATACCTTTACCTCGACAATGTGCTGCAACGGCCATATAGCGAATTTGGCCATCATTATCAGGCGTTAAATATAAACGCCCTACTGCGACAGGTTGATCACGACCATCTAAAATCATTCGATGTTGGCTCATGTCATCATACGCATCACGCTCAGAGCCTTCAGGCTGACGCCAGGGCTCACGCAATACTTGCCAACGAAAATGGTAATACGCTTTTAATTCCGCGTCTGTGGTTGGTGTGATCAATCGAAACATATAAATCCTTTTATTGTTGTTAGGGGTGAGGAAGAGCTAAGGGTTCAGAGGACACAATACAGTTCCCTCCCTTTAATAAGGGGAGGGTTAGGGAGGGGTCATTGCGATACAGGTAGAATTAAATGCGAATCTACCTTGATTATACGCTGTTAGTTCTTGACCCCCTCCCAACCTCCCCCTTACTAAGGGGGAGGAGCAAAACAGCAAACGCATCTAAACTCTCAGCTGTCACCCTTCATAGAATCTCGCCCTTGCCTTTAAACCTGCAACCAGAACGTCACTGGACCATCATTCACTAGCGACACCTTCATGTCCGCAGCAAAACGTCCTCTTTGAGTATGTAACTTCTCTTCACATAAGTCAGAGAAGTAGTCATATAAGCGCTCTGCATCCACAGGATGCGCCCCTTTTGAAAAACCTGGGCGAGTACCCTTCTTTGTATCTGCAGGCAGCGTAAATTGCGATACAACCAATACGCTACCATTTACTTGTTGCACATTTAAGTTCATCTTACCGTCTTGATCTTCAAAGATTCGGTAAGTTAATACTCTTTCCATTAGACGCTTAGCTTTTGCTTCATCATCTTCTTTTTCAACGCCTAATAAAATTAATAAACCTTGATTAATTTCACCGGTAATCTCGCCATCTACTTTTACAGCAGCTTCACTTACTCTCTGGATCAGTGCTATCACTTTCTATCAACCCTTGTTGTTCTGTTAATGCTTTAATGTCTGATTCCAATATATTAGTGCTTACCTTACCAGCTCTCCATCCCTCAAACTCGCCGAGACTTGCTGTAATTTCAGCGCCAATTAAGACAATAATCCAACATAAATAAACCCAAACAAATAAAATTGGTACCGCAGCCAACGCGCCATAAATCACTTGGTACGATGGAAATTGTGTTATGTATTGCGCAAACCCCACTTTACTAAACTCAAATAAGCAACCTGCAGACATAGCTCCAACAAGCGCATGCGTTATTCGAACCTTTTTGTTCGGCACTAATAAATACAAACCAACAAATGCTGAGAACGACAATATGATAGGCAACCAACCTAATAAAGTCCGGTAAAAACTCGACACTATTTCATCATCCATGATCTTTAGTGAAGTCACATATGACGTCGCAGCTAAACTTGCACCGACTAATAAAGGGCCTAAAGTTAAGATCATCCAATACAAAGAAAATGAATACATTGGACGACGCTTTTTCTTTACTCGCCAAATATAATTCAAGCTTTTATCGATAGCAGAAATCAGCATTACTGAAGCAACAAATAAGAATCCAGAACCGACCGCCGTCATCTTTCCTGTATTAGAAATAAACTCTTTTAAACTGGCTTCAACTGCATCACTGGCAGCGGGTACAAAATTCTGAATCACAAATGCCTGTATTGTGTCTCCTGCACCAGAGAAGATTGGAAATTGCGACAATACAGACAATAAAACGGTAATTAACGGCACCAAAGACAATAACGTAATATAGGCCATATATCCGGCGCTGACGGTTAGTCTGTCATGGATAATCCGTTGCTTTAAGAAAAGCAGATATGACCAGCTAATCCTTAGCTTATGTTTGATTTTTTCTTCCATCAATTCACTCTTTATTATATATCAACGCTTACATATACCAATTCAAGTGAGTAAGTGTCTAGATAATTGCGTAGGAAAAATAGATTAAAACAAGGCATAAACTGCAATAACTAGTGGGCCTAATTATAACCAATCTTTGCAAACGAAAAGCATAACGCAGTTATAATCTATTTTAACAAGCAAGAATGAACACCTACTTATTTGAGTTGGTATCATCATAACAGATAAAAAAAATCCCTTCGTAGTTGCCTACAAAGGGATTTAAAATTTTATTTGATTTGTGATTTAACTAAAGCTAAATCCGAATCAATAATTACTTAGGTGCACGACCAGCACGTTTACGATCGTTCTCTGTAAGATGACGCTTACGGATACGGATGCTTACTGGTGTTACTTCTACTAGTTCATCATCATCGATGAATTCTAGAGCTTGCTCAAGTGTGTATTTGATAGCAGGAGAAAGCGTTTGAGCTTCATCAGTACCAGATGCACGTACGTTAGTCAGTTGCTTACCACGTAGACAGTTGATAGTCAGGTCGTTAGCACGGTTATGAATACCGATGATTTGACCTTCATATACTTCATCACCGTGCTCTGCAAATAAACGGCCACGATCTTGAAGGTTGAATAGAGAGTAAGTTACTGCTTTACCCATACCGTTCGAGATTAATACGCCGTTAGCACGTTGACCAATTTCGCCACCTTTGTGTGGACCGTAGTGATCAAACGAGTGGTAAATTAGACCAGAACCAGACGTCATTGTTAGGAATTCAGTTTGGAAACCGATAAGACCACGAGAAGGCATCATGAAGTCCATACGAATACGGCCTTTACCATCTGGAGCCATATCTGTTAGCTCACCCTTACGGATACCGATGTTTTCCATGATTGCACCTTGGTGCTCTTCCATAACATCGATAGTTACTGTTTCAAACGGTTCTGTTAGAACACCGTTTTCATCATGTTTGATGATAACTTCTGGACGAGATACTGCTAGCTCGAAACCTTCACGACGCATGTTTTCGATCAGGATAGATAGGTGAAGTTCACCACGGCCTGATACGCGGAATTTATCTGGATCTGACGCTTGCTCAACACGTAATGCTACGTTATGAACTAGTTCTTTTTCTAGACGCTCAAGGATGTTACGTGAAGTAACGAACTTACCTTCTTTACCAGCGAAAGGTGAGTTGTTTACTTGGAAAGTCATTGTTACTGTTGGTTCATCAACAGACAGTGGCTTCATCGCTTCAACGTTGTTTACGTCACAGATTGTGTCTGAAATTTTCAGCTCACCAAGACCTGTGATTGCAATGATGTCACCAGCATTTGCAACTTCAACTTCGTGACGGTCAAGACCTAGGTAACCAAGAACTGTACCTACTTTACCATTACGCTTAGAACCATCTGCGCCTACGATAGTTACTTGTTGGTTTGCTTTTACAGAACCACGAGTAACACGACAAACACCGATAACACCAACATAAGAGTTGTAATCTAGTTGAGAAACTTGCATTTGTAGAGCACCGTCGATGTCTACGCTTGGCGCATCTACGTTATCAACTACTGCTTGGAACAATGGTTCCATGTTTTCGCCAGTCTCGCCTTCTTCCATTGTTGCCCAGCCGTTAAGTGCTGATGCGTAAACAGTAGTGAAGTCTAGTTGCTCATCAGTTGCGCCTAGGTTGTCGAATAAATCAAAGATTTGATCCATAACCCAATCAGGACGAGCACCAGGACGGTCAATCTTGTTGATTACAACGATCGGCTTAAGGCCGTGTGAGAATGCTTTTTGTGTAACGAAACGCGTTTGAGGCATTGGGCCGTCAACAGCATCTACGATAAGAAGAACAGAATCAACCATAGACATGATACGCTCAACTTCACCACCGAAATCGGCGTGTCCAGGAGTATCTACGATGTTGATGCGGTAATCGTTCCAGTTAATTGCTGTATTTTTAGCAAGGATCGTAATACCACGCTCTTTCTCGATGTCGTTCGAGTCCATTACGCGTTCTTCAGTCTCACCACGAGATGATTCTAGTGTGCCTGATTGTTGTAATAGCTTATCAACCAAGGTTGTTTTACCGTGGTCAACGTGCGCAATAATTGCGATATTTCTTAGTTTATCAATCTGTGGAGTAGACATGGATTCAAATTCACTCAGAGCATGTAGAGCCACCATTGGCACTACTTGGTTTAAAAACGGTCAATAATTTAACAGATTTTAGCGCAAAACCCACGAAATATGTGATTAAAGACACAATTATTTTTAAATTAATTTAATACAGCCCCAAAAAACGCTGTAAAAACGACCAACTCTAGCGAGATTTATGCAATCTAGTTAATAACTTTATTATCTTTACCAAAAAACTAAAGGATATAATTATCAACACCTTAGGAGCAGTATTGTTACTAATAATTTAATTTCATGTTGGAATTAGATTGACAAATTTTCCATTTCACTGCTGAATAGCGGATAGAAGTAATTAATGACAATTTATTTTTATCTGCACTTTCCTATTGCAACGCACAATAATGGTGCAAACAGGGATCAAATTAGTGCAGTTAAAGATGGATTTTAGTAAATTAAAAACGCAAGTCATTAATAATAAAGGATTATTACTTTTGGCACAGTTCTAGCTACATAGTAAATAACAGCTTAGCTGGCCAATATTTATATTATAACACTGGAGGTTATCCTACATGTCAGTAGAAAACGTATTAGCTCTAATTCAAGAGAACGAAGTAAAATTTATTGATTTACGCTTTACCGATACAAAAGGTAAAGAACAACATATCTCAATTCCTTCTCATCAAGTTGACGCCGACTTCTTTGAAGAAGGTAAAATGTTCGATGGTTCTTCAGTTGCAGGCTGGAAAGGCATTAACGAATCTGACATGGTAATGATGCCAGATGCAGCAAGTGCGGTACTTGACCCATTCACAGCGGATCCAACACTAAACATTCGTTGTGACATTCTTGAGCCAGCAACACTGCAAGGTTACGATCGTGACCCACGCTCTATCGCTAAGCGTTCTGAAGAATACATGCGTTCAACAGGTATCGCTGACACAGTGTTAATCGGTCCTGAGCCAGAGTTCTTCCTATTTGATGATGTTCGTTTCAACACTGACATGTCTGGTTCTTTCTTCAAAATTGACGATATCGAAGCAGCTTGGAACTCAGGTACTGAATACGAAGGCGGCAATAAAGGCCACCGTCCAGGTGTTAAAGGCGGTTACTTCCCAGTAGCTCCTGTTGATTCTTCTCAAGACATCCGTTCTGCTATGTGTTTAATCATGGAAGAAATGGGCCTTGTTGTTGAAGCACACCACCATGAAGTAGCAACTGCGGGTCAAAATGAGATCGCAACACGCTTCAACACGCTAACAACAAAAGCGGATGAGACTCAAATCTATAAGTACGTTGTTCATAACGTAGCGCACGCTTACGGTAAAACAGCGACTTTCATGCCTAAACCACTGGTTGGCGATAACGGTTCTGGTATGCACGTTCACCAATCTCTAGCAAAAGACGGTGTAAACCTGTTTGCTGGTGATAAGTACGGCGGCCTATCTGAAATGGCTATCTACTACATTGGCGGCATCATCAAGCATGCTCGTGCAATCAATGCATTTGCTAACCCATCAACAAACTCATACAAGCGTCTTGTTCCTGGCTTTGAAGCACCTGTTATGCTTGCATACTCTGCACGTAACCGTTCTGCTTCTATCCGTATCCCTGTGGTACCAAGCCCGAAAGCACGTCGTATCGAAGTTCGTTTTGGTGACCCAGCGGCTAACCCATACCTATGCTACTCAGCAATGCTAATGGCTGGTCTTGACGGAATTAAGAACAAGATCCACCCAGGTGAAGCTATGGATAAGGATCTGTACGACCTTCCTGCGGAAGAAGCGGCAGAAATCCCAACAGTAGCTGAGTCTCTAGATATTGCTCTACAAGCGCTAGATACTGACCGTGAATTCTTAACGTCTGGCGGCGTGTTCTCTGATGACTTTATTGATTCTTACATCAAACTTAAGTCTCAAGATGTTGAAGCAATCAACACAGCGGTTCACCCACTTGAGTTTGAAATGTATTACTCAGTTTAATTCTGACGCAACAGTTTGAAATCAAATTGCTATTTTTAGGCTCGCTTCACAAGCGAGCCTTTTTTATGTTGGCAATTTCTCTTTTAACAGTAATTCTAATAGGCTCACACTTACCCAGATTTCATTTCTGCAGTATCGTTATGACATCAATATCATGGTGACATTATGCGTTATATTTTTTTCATCCTTTTTAGCTTACTCTCAGCATCGATTTTCGCTAATACGGTTTACACTTGGGAAGACAGCAAGGGCGTTCGCCATTTTAGTGATAGCGCACCTCTTAGTAAGGGGCCTGTAACAACGATCTCTTTATCACCCACAACTAGCGTTGAAACCTCTCCTGCAGTACCTGAACATTCGAAAAAAACAGCACCCACAACCAAGCCAATGAAAAAGAAACTCAAGCCACTCGCTATCTCTGTGACTAACTTACAACAAGAAGAAACAATCCGCAGTTCTCGAGGTCATATCACCGTATTAACTGAACTCACACGTAAGCTCAGCATTAATGAAAAATTACAGTTACTGCTCGATGGTGCGCCTTATGGTCCGCCACAAACATCCACAGAGTGGAAACTAAAAAACATAAATAGAGGAACCCACCTCATTACCGTTATTGCTCTGAAAGACGGCAAGAGAATTGCATCATCACCTATTATTACTGTTTTTTTGCATCGCCCATCAACAAACTAAAGGAACCGCTTCAGTTCCTGTCTGACAAGCAAGGTGCAATGCACTACAATGGTGCAAGATGGGTTTTGCGATACAAGGACGATGATGTTAACGATGGACTTTTCGACACAGCTGCTTGAGCACCAAGTAACGGCGATTTTATTACTGGATGATCACCGTACTATTCATTATGCCAACCCAGCAGCAGAACAACTCTTTTCTCAAAGCGCGCAGCGAATGGCTCAACATCGTTTTGATGAGCTATTCCACCACTCTAAATTTGATCTCTCTACCTTAATGCAACCGCTAACAACAGGCCAGAGCGTGACGGATAGTGATGTTCAAATCATGATTGATGACCGATCACTTTATATTGAAGTCACATCAAGCCCCATTGAGATCGAAAAATCACTTTACCTATTGGTTGAAATTCGCCAAATCGAACAACAACGCCGTTTGTCTCAAGAAATTAATCAACACGCTCAACAACAAGCCGCTAAAGTCTTGGTTCGTAGTTTGGCTCATGAAATTAAAAACCCATTAGGGGGATTACGTGGCGCAGCACAACTACTCGAACGAATGCTGCCAAAACCTGAATTACATGAATACACTCAAATCATTATTGAGCAAGCAGACCGATTGCGAAACTTAGTTGATCGCCTATTGGGACCTCAAAAATTAGGCCACAAAAAGCCAGAAAACCTACACGCAGTCATTGAAAAAGTCCGCCAACTGATTGAGCTTAACTCCAGTTATCAGGTACGAATCATTCGAGATTATGACCCTAGCTTGCCCGATTTTGATATGGATGCAGAGCAAATAGAACAGGCCATCCTCAATATTGTTAGTAACGCCGCTGAAGTACTCAAAGACCAACCCGATGGCACTATCACTTTACGTACTCGTACTGATTTTCAAACCAATATTTATGGTCAGCGCCATCGCCTTGCTGTCAAAATTGATATTACTGACAATGGACCTGGCATACCTAGCCATATTCAAGACACCTTATTCTACCCCATGGTCAGTGCACGAGAAGGAGGCACAGGGCTTGGGCTTTCGATCTCACAAAACCTTATCGACCAACATAACGGAAAAATCGACGTCACAAGTTGGCCTGGAAAGACCGTATTTACTATTTATCTTCCACTTAAATAACCATAACCAATAAAACACTTAAGTGGCTACGGAGAACACTTTATGAGCAAAGGATATATTTGGGTTGTCGATGATGACAGCTCGATTCGCTGGGTATTAGAGAAAACCTTAACCAGTACAAACATGATGTGTGAAAGTTTTGGTGATGCTGAAAGTGTCATTCAAGCCCTAGAGCGTAATGTGCCAGATGTGATCATATCGGATATTCGTATGCCGGGAATGGATGGCCTATCTTTACTTAACCACGTTCAAGAAAATTACCCTGAACTGCCTGTCATTATAATGACCGCACATTCGGATTTAGATGCCGCCGTTAGTGCCTATCAAAAAGGGGCATTTGAATATTTACCAAAGCCCTTTGATATTGATGAAGCCCTAACACTCGTTGAGCGCGCACTCGCTCACAGCCAAGAGCAGAAGAAACAAAATGGGAACAAACCAAATAAAACTCACCATGTTCCTGAAATCATTGGTGAAGCGCCTGCAATGCAAGAAGTTTTTCGTGCCATTGGTCGTTTGTCTCGATCTTCAATCTCAGTACTCATCAACGGAGAATCCGGTACGGGTAAAGAACTGGTTGCTCACGCTCTTCATCGTCACAGTCCAAGAGCAAATAGTGAGTTTATCGCCCTTAATATGGCGGCAATCCCAAAAGATTTAATTGAATCTGAGCTCTTTGGGCACGAGAAAGGCGCCTTTACTGGAGCAAATGCCGTTCGAAAGGGACGATTTGAGCAAGCCAATGGAGGCACTTTATTTCTTGATGAAATTGGAGATATGCCATTAGATATTCAAACTCGCCTACTTCGAGTGCTTGCTGATGGGCAATTCTATCGTGTAGGTGGACACTCACCGGTACAAGTAGATGTTCGGATCATTGCGGCAACTCATCAAAATTTAGAGAAACTGGTCGCCGACGGAGGATTTCGTGAAGATCTGTTTCATCGACTCAACGTTATTCGCGTGCATATTCCTGCACTAAGGGAGCGTCGAGAAGACATTGCTAAACTTGCTGAGCATTTCTTGCACCTCGCCTCCAAAGAGCTTGGTATAGAATGTAAAACTCTAAGCAACGAAGCCAGCAAAGCCCTCAGTCAATGTGATTGGCCAGGTAATGTCAGACAACTTGAGAACACCTGTCGCTGGGTAACGGTAATGGCAAGCAGCCAAGAAGTGCTTTCAGCCGATCTACCACAAGAATTATTTGCAACGTCAAGCTCACCGATACAAAGCATCAATGAGGATTGGCAAGCGCAATTAAGTGACTGGGTTGAGAAACAATTACAACAAGGGGAAATGGATATCCTAAATAAAGTTATCCCAAATGTTGAACGCATATTATTAGAAAAGGCCCTTAATCATACTCACGGGCATAAACAAGAAGCAGCAAAATTGCTTGGTTGGGGAAGAAACACCTTAACTCGAAAATTAAAAGAGATTGAATAATATACTTTAAAGAACAGCCTCAACAGAATAAGTTAACATCAAAGCGCAATCCATCAAATTGCGCTGCTTTTAGCCAATCGGCTACTGACATCATAATAATCTCTCTCTATACTCAGTCTTAATATTTATACGCATTCACATCTTTTTTGTAGGAACTGTTAATAATGATAACTAAAACACTCCCTCTTACTGATTTACATCGCCACCTTGATGGCAACATTCGAATTGAGACTATCTTAGATTTAGGCCAAAAATTTGGCTTAGAATTACCAGCTTATGATCTTGAAGCATTGCGCCCTCACGTACAAATCGTAGAAGCAGAGCCAAGCCTTGTTGCCTTTTTATCTAAACTTGATTGGGGTGTGGCGGTTCTTGGTGATTTAGAAGCATGTCGCCGCGTAGCTTACGAAAATGTGCAAGACGCAATGAATGCACAAATTGATTACGCTGAATTACGCTTTTCTCCATACTACATGGCAATGAAACACAACTTACCGATTGCAGGCGTTGTTGAAGCCGTAGTGGATGGCGTTGAAGCTGGCTGTAAAGATTTTGGGGTAAAAGCAAACCTAATTGGCATTATGAGTCGTACTTTTGGTCAAGATGCTTGTCAGCAAGAACTTGATGGTCTTCTAACCCAAAAGAACAAATTGGTTGCTATCGATCTTGCTGGTGATGAATTAGGCCAACCAGGCGATCGCTTTGTAAGCCACTTTAAACAAGTTCGTGATGCAGGGCTTCGAGTAACGGTTCACGCCGGTGAAGCAGCGGGTGCAGAAAGTATGTGGCAAGCAATCAACGAGCTTGGTGCAGTGCGCATCGGTCACGGTGTAAAAGCGATTGAAGATCCAAAGCTAATGGAATACTTAGCGAAAAACAACATTGGTATTGAGTCTTGCTTAACATCAAATATCCAAACAAGTACGGTTGCTTCGTTTGAATCGCACCCTATCAAAACTTTCCTTAACTATGGTGTTAAAGTTTGTCTTAATACGGATGATCCTGCTGTTGAGGGTATTGAACTTCCTTATGAATATGAAGTTGCTGCACCAAAAGTAGGCTTAACTCAAGAACAGCTGCGTCAAATTCAAGTCAACGGGTTGGATTTAGCTTTCCTAAGCAACGCCGAGAAACAAGCACTGCGTGATATGGCCGCTAAGCGTTAACGCTAGAGCAAATGACTCCCTAGTAAGAGTAAGAATGACTTTATTTACGGCAGTTCAGATATTATCTAACTGCCTTTTTAATATACTTTAGCTATAAATAATAACTTAACCCCCAAATAAGTATCCATTTCACTTTATTGTATAATCCATTGCAATATAAATAAAAAATGACTGATGAATCCCCTATACTTAACTCAATAGACTAGCCTCAAAACAAACTGGCAATGTCATGATTAAAAAGCAAATAGGGTATTTATGTACATCAAAACACTCGTATTAATATCAAGCTTATTTCCATCCGATAATATGATGGCAAATACTAGCTATTCAGTAACCGATTTTGGCGCTATTCCTAATGATAGTATCGATGATAGTAGCGCTTTCAACCACGCCTTATCCCTGCTTCCTGATCATGCTAATTTAACCATTCCCTCAGGCGAGTACACCATCTGTAATACCTTATTCCTGACCGATAAAGACAATGTCTCCATCTTTGGTAGTTATGGATCAATTTTAAAAAAATGCCCAGAGTTTAATAGCGAGTATTTGCTATATATAAAAAATACCGACTATTTAAAAGTATCTAACCTTCATTTTGTAGGATTATTTAATGGTGGGCAAACGGCCAACTGGGGAAAACAAGGCGTGTATTTGGCGAGTACAAAAAATAGCGTCATAGCAAATAATCGATTTGAGCAATTTGGTGATGCCGCGCTTCGAGTCACAACCAGACCAACACGAGATGCCATTGAATCAAGAGATGCGTTAATTATTAATAATCACTTTTCTAACTGCAGACAAGTGACAACCACCCAAGCGCAAGCCACCGAGGGCTTTAGCGTACCAAGCACCCACAACATTATCTTTGCATCCAATCAATTTGATAACTGCACGCTAAAATTATCCGCACGTAAAGCAACACAAAAGGCCGTTGTTTTTAATAACCACTTTAAAAATATTAGTAGCACGGCGCTAGAATCCAGTTACTACAACGATGTGACCATTTCGCACAATCAATTTGATAACAATACTGGCTTTGCTATCAATGTATACCCAAACAGCAGAGCTCAACATCAGGTTAAATGGGGTGATATCAACATCACAAGCAATACGTTTAATAACTCTGATTTAGGTATTCGACTGCAAAGTTTTTCTTCTACTGAAGTGGCAGAGAATCCCATACAGAACTTATCAATTACTCAGAATATATTTCGCAAAATGTCTTGTGTTGGAACAGACAATGACAAATACAAGAAACTAATCAGAACCTATAGCCAAAACGCAACACTGTCTTTTGAAAACGTACTGATAAGTGAAAATAGATTTGATATTGATCAGGGCTGCGACTTTCTAAGTCTCGATGCAAGAGACCGCAATGTATTAATAGAAGAAAATATCAGCGTATCTACCCATGAAAAAAAACAAAGCCCTATACTTTAGGGCTTTGCTCATTTGTTAAAAAACGGAATAATTATGGAAAAAATTACTGTGGTTCGCCTTTGTAAATTTCCAATTCATACCCTATACGCTCTCCTGATTGTTTATTGTATAACTGAGGTTTAACGATATATTTCCCATCAGGGTATATTGATTCAAGCCAAAATCCACGAACAACAAACTCAGATTCCTCAGGTTGAATTACACGGCTTACCCTAGAATATACTGGTATATCAAAACCATTTGGCGCTTTAGCAGTAACCCAAAATTCCACATCAACAGGGCTCTGCCCTACATTATCTATTGCAAAAGATACCGTTGCATACCCACCTTCCGATGGGAAGTTATTACTACTGATTAAATCAGCATTAACTTTGATATCTCCGACCGTTTTTGTACCATCTAAATCCACGCCTTTTGTAAACTCAGCCGTGTATTGAAATGTATCTCCTGTATCTACATTTACACCTTCAAGGCTAACAGTATAAATACCATTATTCATGTAGTCATAAACCCAAATACCACGATTAAACGCTAAACTAGAGCCCTCTTCAACTTCATCTACTTCAAAGGTTGAACTATTGGTATTTACAACAGCTTTAGCAGGGAATGAAAGCCCTTGAGGTCCCTTTACAGAGATCCAGTATTTAATATTGGCATCAACATCTCCGACATTTTTCATATTAACAGAAGCCGATAGATAGCCACCTTCTGCATCTAATGTCTCATTAGAAAGTAAAATTGAAGCATCTAATGCAAACGTAGCTGGCTCTGCTGCACTTACAGAAAGTGAAGACAAAGAAAGTAATCCGCCAACAAAAAAAGATTTATACATACTGTTCATAATAACTCCATGTTTAATTAAAACAAAAATGTGTAGATTTAGTAAATTGATATTCGGATCTAATTACAACTTTATTTTTTATTACACTAAAATATTATTTAATGATAATAATGTTAAATACAAAACCAACCTACTTTATATTTACGGAAGTTAAGATAGACTACTTTTCACACTAAAAGGATTATAAATTTAATCAAAAAATCACATTCTCACTTTCAAGATATAGTATTGTGTCAAAAAAAAGACATTAACAATAATATATTTACTTAATCACAATAAAAACAACGCTACCAACAATAACTAAATAAAAACAAACTCAATTAATATCAACTCTATCACTTAAGCGATCATTACCGTTCAATCACAATGCAATCAAAACAATAGAACCAAATCCTTAATGTCATTATTATCAATAACTTACTAGGTAGTACGTAATTACGATAAAGCAAAGAAAACAAACAAAAAAATGCGACAAGGTACAAAAATGCAGAAAAAAAACTAATAAGATAAAAATAACAACTTGGGATATTAGTCGAAGATAATAAAAAAACAAATAACTTACCTTATTCAAGATTGACACTCTTTTATTAGCATGTATATTAGCGACAAACATTTGACGCCCACATTGCGTTATTTCTTGTTTTTTGTCGATAATAAAAACTTAATATAAAGATGGCATATTGGGAGCCGGAAACTCACGGGCGGTAGCGTATTTAATATATCTCCCTTCAAAAATGAATTAACCTTTGTTGGCTATATAGTATGGATACTAATCTTAAATTACACAGTAATAATAATGGGCTTAGCCTTATCTATAGAGCGATTGATTCTATCATCATTTTCTCTACCTTCTATTTCATATCAATTTTTTATACTAGTGAATTCAATCGAGACCACTTTCTGATAGTAACGTACAGTATATTAATATATCTCATCATTGCAGAAAGAGATGACCTATACCGATCATGGCGTGTTTATCGTTTTATTGATGAAGTCTTTAGCCTAAGTCGCATTTGGTTTGTTACTTTTCTAACTCTACTTATTATTGCCTTTTTCTCTAAAGTAAGTGCGGACTATTCACGTGTGGTGGCAGGTCTCTGGTTAATTCTCACACCTATATTACTGACAATATGGCGATATTTCGCAAAACAAGTATTAAAAACATTAAGTGATTATGGCTACAATCAAAAAGATGCCGTTATTATTGGTGTGACTGAAAGTGGTATTCAATTGGCTAACCAGCTTAAAAATCAACCACAACTCGGAATAAATGTTATTGGTTTTTACGATGATCGCGAAAAAGATCGATTATCACTCGATAACTTACCCGCGCCTTTTAAGGGAAGCGTCGCAAAGGGATTAAAACTGTCCAAAAAAGGCCTGATACAACATGTGTATATATCAATGCCCATGAAAGCCAGTGATCGTATTAAGCAATATCTCAATATGTTCTCTGACACCACTGCCAATACCTACCTGATTCCTGATTTTTTTGTTTATAACCTAATGCAATCACGACTCAGTGCTATTGGTAATATTCCAACAATTAGTATCCATGACACGCCATTTTATGGTTCGAGTAGTTGGCTAAAAAGAGCACAAGACATTGTCGTTGCAAGCGCCATTATTTTACTTATCAGCCCAGTTCTGATTGGGGTTGCGATTGGTGTAAAACTGTCTTCACCTGGCCCAATTATTTTTAAACAATTCCGTTATGGCTTAGATGGACGCCGAATCAAAGTATGGAAATTTCGCTCAATGAGTACGATGGATAACGGTAATATCGTTAAACAAGCGACAAAGAACGATCCAAGAATCACTCCTTTCGGTGCATTTATACGCAAAACGTCTCTTGATGAACTTCCACAATTTTTCAATGTATTGCAAGGCCGTATGTCGATTGTAGGCCCACGTCCTCACGCAGTCGCCCATAATGAAGAATACCGAACCATTGTTGAGCGCTATATGTTACGACACAAAGTAAAGCCTGGGATTACCGGACTTGCTCAAATCAAAGGATTTCGTGGAGAAACGGATACGCTTGATAAGATGCAAAAACGTGTTGAATTTGACCTTAAATACATCCAATCATGGTCAACCTGGTTAGATGTGAAAATTATTTTCTTAACCATATTCAAAGGCTTTTCAGGGAAAACTGCTTACTAAAGGACAAGTAATGAAGACATTAACAAAAGCACTGATAACCACCACGCTATTAAGTGCAAGTAGTGGTGTTTATGCCAATGAAAAAAGCCATGGGTATATTACCGAATCAGGTCTTAAAATTACCCCTCTCTTTGAAATGGCATTAGAGAATAACGATAACATTGGCCGCTATTCGTCATCCCAACAACCTGAGTCGTCAGATATTCTAAGGGTCAAGCCAGGCGTAGTGGTTGAATCAGATAGAAATGGCAATCAATATCAAGTCCTTTATCAAATGGATTCAGGCAGCTACTTCAATAGCCACGATGATGATTACCTCGACCATCTGTTTATGACAAACAATTTTGTTCAAATAAATCAACGTTCAGGAATCGGTTTTAACTATACCTATTTGTATGAGCATGAAGAACGAGGCACAGGTATATTTGCAGGAGATCAATTCTCTACTATTGCAAGCAAACCAGTCGAGTATTCACTGCACAACGCTAACCTAACTCATGTCTATGGTGCAGAAAATGCGAAAGGTCGTATTGAATCTAACTTAAAGTATGAAAAAAAGACGTATCAAAACTATCGAAACCTCTCCTCTTCAAACGATGTGTTTAGCTCAAGATTTAATGATTATGATGAGTTTGGTGGTGGTGTAGCCTTTTATTACAACATTAAACCTGCAACCGAGCTATTGTTAGAGCTTGAACTAGCTGATCGCCGTTACCGACTAAATGATCCTTTCAATAAACAGTCACAAGATGATTTAAATGCATATTACCTTGTTGGTACCAAATGGGATATTACAGGAAAGACATCAGGCCGATTACGTTTAGGTTTGCAAAATAAAAAATACAAAAATCACAACTCAGAAGATTTTAACGGTTTTAGCTGGGATCTCAATGTCACTTGGAAGCCACTCGATTACTCAACGATTAATGTTTCTGCCTCTCAACGAGCAGAAAACCCAGACCAAGGCGCGAACTATATCAACAAAACGCGTTTTAATGGTGCGTGGAAGCATTATTGGCAAACCCACTTCTACAGCAGCATCAATGTTGCACTAATCAACGATGATTATTCTAGTAGCTCTCGTCAAGATGACCTCGTAGAAACCGCTCTCATTTTTGGCTATGAGCTTAGAGACTACGCTGAAATTACAGCGGGATGGCGCTACGAAGATAATGACTCTTCTATAACAACAAATACTTACACCCAAAACGTGTGGTATATCGCCACTAGTTTGATTTTTTAAATTTATAACAAAACGGATATCGTAATGGCACGTATTTCTACAATCAGTTTATGGCTCATGTTTCTTATGACCATTTCATTTAAATCTATCGCCATAAATAATAATTACACGATTGGGGCTGGTGATAAAATCCAAATATCAGTTTATGGCGAAGAAAACCTCTCTATTGATGAGTTATACATCGACAATAGTGGAACATTTGAATACCCATACCTCGGCCAATTGAAACCATTGAATAAAACCACCGAACAACTACAGAACGAAATAATTAATGGATTAAAAGGTGACTACCTGATCTCCCCTAAAGTTCGTATCAGTATTATTGGGTTCAGAAGTATCTATGTGAATGGTGAAGTAAAAAAACCAGGCGGTTATGAATACCAACCAGGCCTAACTGTAGATAAAGCGATTGCACTTGCGGGAGGCTTTACTGATCGAGCAGCTCGTAAAAATGTGTATATAGCACAAGCAGGAAAAGATGATCTTAAAAATAAAGTTAAGCTCTCTTCTTCCGTATCTCCGGGTGACATTATTGTTATCGAACAAAGCTTTTTTTAATACCCCACTCTCTGCAATTTAACAACGGACTGAATAATGTTGGCTAGCCTTAAAAATGATTCATTACAACAAGAGCAATTGATTGATTTTGGATATTATTTCCATCTTATAAAAAAGCGTTGGGTTTCTATTTCTCTATTTTCCTTATTATGTACGGTTATTGCGGCGTTAATCGCATTATCTATTACCCCAATGTACCGTGCCACCGCCACACTTTTAATTGAATCCTCTCAGCAAAGGGCTATCTCAATTGAAGAAGTTGTTGGTATTGATACTAGCGCAAAAGAATATTATCTCACTCAATTTGAAATTTTAAAATCCAACCAAGTCGCACAGCGTGTTATTGAAAAATTAGAACTAAACCAAGTCGAAGAGTTCAACCCAAGCCTTACCGTTACTGAACCTGGATTTATTGATAATATAATAAATGAGTTACTGTCCCACCCATTGATAGAAGCGCATTTTTCCGAGGATACCAGTAATGATATTGATTTTTTGGATAAACAAGAAGCCATTAATCGTATTGTACTAAAAACATTTAAATCTCGTTTGACCATTTCGCCGATCAGAAAAACCCAACTCGTTAACATTTCTTTTGAATCTCAAGATCCTAAATTAGCAGCAAAAATAGCAAATGCAGTAGGTCTTGCTTTTATAGAAAATAATTTAGAGTCAAAACTAGTTGCAACAGAACAAGCAACGGGATGGATAAATCAAAGACTCAGTGAACTAAAACAAAATCTAAATAATTCAGAACAAACTCTGCTGCAATTTTTACAGCAACAGAAATTAATTGATAATAGTGGGATCGAAGCACTAACCAGTTCGGAGCTATCTAGCTTAACCACTCGTATTGCAGAAGCAACGGATAAACGAATCGAAGCACAAGCTCTATATAATGCTCTAAATAACAACAAAGGTAGCTCATCAATTGGTGCAAACTCTTTAATATCTAACCACCCTCAAATACGTGATATTAGGCTTGCTGAATCGAATGCAGAAAAAGAAGTAAGTGAGTTATCTAAGCGCTATGGTCCTAAGCACGACAAAATGATCCAAGCGAATGCACAATTACAATCAATTCAAAGCCGTATAAAAGTGTTAACCGCGAAACTGGTTAGTGGCATCAAAAAAGAGCTTGCTAGCGCCAAAGAACAAGAACGCGTACTTAAGAATGAGTTATTAAGTAAAAAAGGAGAATTCCAAGCCTTAAGCGTTGTAAAAAGTGAATATGATGCGCTCAAACGTGAAGTAAACAGTAACGCAAAACTGTACGATTTATTTTTAACTCGCCAAAAAGAAACCTCAGCAACCAGTGATTTTAGTGCTGCTAATGCTCGCTTCAGTGATTATGCTTTAGTGCCTGAGTTTCCTAGTAAACCAAATCGTAAACTGATTGTCGTACTTGCATTTATTGCCAGTGCCAGTTTTGCTGTTGTACTAGTAATTTGTCTCGATGCATTTAATAACACAATAACCTCAGCGCGTGATTTTGAAAATAAACTAGGTTTATTACCAACGGGAACAATTCCAGTAATTAAAGATAAGAAATACAAAAAATCTCCGATTGATGCAAACGTATTCAATAATAATAAATTTACGCTGTTTCAAGAATCTATCGATTCAATACGAACTTCGTTATATTTAATTCTTCCAAAATCAGAAAGGAAACTATTGGCGATTTCATCATCCGTTCCAGGGGAAGGGAAAACAACTACAGCAATAAGCCTTGCCCACTCTTTCTCTCAACTAGAAAAAGTATTGATTATTGATTGTGATTTACGAAAACCATCTGTTGGAGAGCGCTTTGGATTGCCACATAGTCACCCAGGTTTAAGCAATATTTTATTAATGAATACCCCGCTAGAAGAGTGCATTACGCCCGTCAATAACTCTAATTTAGATGTGTTAAGCGCTGGGATGTTTACCCCAAATCCACAAGAGTTACTCAGCAGTGCCGCTTTTGAACAATTAATTGTTGATTTAACAAATAAATACGACCGCATTATTTTAGATACCCCACCTATCTTACCGGTAAAAGATGCATTTATTGTGGGTAAATTAACTCAAGGAATTTTACTTGTCGTCAAAGTGAACAGCACCAGTAAATCGGTTTATAAACATACAATGACACTATTTACAAAGCATCAAATTACGATTGATGGCGTAGTGCTAAACCGAGTTCTGCCACCCAAGAAAGGCACACATACCTATTCTGAATATTCACAATACGCTCATGCTAATAAAGGTTAAGGAATAACCATGAAGACACAAATTAGAGTGCTTTCTGTTTTTGGTACTCGTCCAGAAGCAATTAAAATGGCGCCACTGGTACATAAACTGAGTGAAGCTCAAGGCATAGAAAGTAAGGTATGTGTTACTGCACAACACCGTGAAATGCTCGACCAAGTACTTAACTTATTTGATATTACACCTGATTTTGATCTAAACATCATGAAACCTGGTCAATCTTTATATGACGTAACATCAAATATCCTCATGGGACTTAAACCCGTATTAGAAGAGTTTCAACCTAACATTGTACTTGTTCACGGTGATACTGCGACCACACTTTCAACCAGTTTAGCCGCTTACTATCAGCAAATTGCTGTCGGTCATGTTGAAGCAGGCCTACGCACGGGAAATATTTATTCTCCGTGGCCAGAAGAAGGCAACCGAAAACTCACTGGTGCGATAGCGACACTCCACTTTGCCCCGACAAGTACTTCACAACAAAACTTATTGAACGAAGGTATAGATAACAACAGTATTTCGACCACAGGAAATACCGTTATTGATGCACTCTTTCTCATAAGAAAAAAACTGGAACAAGATCAAGATCTCAATGCAACGTTAGCGGCTCATTTTTCAGAGTTAGACCCAGCGAAAAAACTTATTCTTGTAACAGGACATCGTCGTGAAAGCTTTGGTGGCGGCTTCGAGCGTATTTGTGAAGCCCTTGTTGAAATTGCGCAGAAGCACCCAGATACCCAAGTTCTTTATCCTGTGCACCTGAACCCAAATGTACGAGAACCTGTCAACCGCATCCTTAAAGGGGTCGATAACGTTCATCTTATTGAACCACAAGACTATTTACCATTTGTCTACTTAATGAACCAAGCGCACATTATCCTGACTGATTCAGGTGGTATTCAAGAAGAAGCGCCATCTCTAGGCAAACCTGTATTAGTAATGCGTGATACAACAGAACGCCCCGAAGCGGTTGAAGCTGGCACAGTAAAACTCGTCGGAACAAATAAACAAGCCATTATCGATGCCGTAGAAAACTTGCTTACTAACCAAACTGACTATGAAAAAATGAGTCGAGCACATAACCCATATGGCGACGGTCAAGCGTGTGACCGTATCATTGACAGCATTAAACAACACTTTTCAAACTTAGAATTATAAATATCGTAACGACATTACATTGTTAAGGAACAACCATGTCATTTAAAAAAATCTCCGTCATTGGTCTGGGCTATATTGGGCTACCAACAGCAGCAGTCATCGCCTCTCGTGGTATTGAAGTCATCGGTGTTGATGTGAACCAACACGCAGTTGATACTATTAACCAAGGTAACATTCACATTGTAGAGCCGGATTTAGATATTGTCGTTCGTGGTGTTGTTACCACTGGAAATTTACGTGCAACGACCACCCCGGAACCTGCAGAAGCCTTCATGATTGCGGTACCTACCCCATTTAAAGAAGGTAATGCCCCAGATCTGAAATACATTGAAGCCGCAGCAAAAGCAATTGCACCTGTATTGGAAAAAGGCAACTTAATTATTCTTGAGTCTACCTCTCCAGTTGGCGCAACAGAAAAATTATCTGCATGGTTAAAAGAATCACGTCCAGATTTAAGTTTTCCACAAGATGCAGGAGACAGCGCAGACATCAAGGTTGCACACTGTCCGGAACGTGTTCTTCCTGGGTATGTCTTACAAGAACTTATCGCTAATGACCGTGTTATTGGAGGCATGTCAAAAGCCTGTAGCGAGAGTGCGGTTGAGTTATACCAAACCTTTGTTCGTGGCGAGTGCATTATCACCAATGCTCGTACTGCAGAAATGGCAAAATTAACAGAAAACTCATTCCGTGATGTGAACATCGCTTTCGCCAATGAGCTTTCTGTTATCAGTGACAAATTAAAAATTAACGTGTGGGAGCTAATCAAACTAGCAAACCGTCACCCTAGAGTTAATATTCTAAACCCAGGTCCAGGTGTAGGTGGCCACTGTATCGCCGTTGACCCTTGGTTCATCGTAGACAGTTGCCCAGATGATGCGAAGATAATTCGTCAAGCTCGCTTAACGAATGATGCAAAACCTCACTATGTGATTGATCAAATCGAAAAAGCAGCAGACGAGTTTAAGCGCCCTGTGATTGCTTGTTTAGGCTTGGCATTTAAAGCAGATATTGATGATTTACGTGAAAGCCCTGCACTGCAAATCGTCGAGGAATTAGCGGGCAAAAACATTGGTCAGCTCTTTGCTGTCGAGCCGAATGTTCATTCCCTGCCTGAAGGTTTAGTGCATGCAGGTGTTGAGCAGGTTACGCTTGAAACCGCACTAGAAAAAGCCAACATCATTGTGGTACTTGTCGATCATAAACAATTTAAAGCAGCAGATAAAATTCAATTTGCGACAAAAGTTGTCATTGATACTCGCGGCATTATTTAAATATTTAATTGCTATAAATATATGACTCCAAGGTGTATTTAATGCTAAAAAGCTAAAATACACCTTCACATAACATTCACCCTTCACCATATAAAAACATCACCATCCAAAGATACTATTATGAAAAAAATACTTTTGATCGTACCACTGTCCACTTTAGAGTTTGGCTCAAGTACAACCGGTGGTGTTGATTCAGTCTGCCAAATTTTATTAAAAGATTTAGTAGGCACTGAATATAACGAGTATCAAATTCGTATATTGGCTTTTAATCCAAAATCGAAGACCGACATAAGTGCTCCCATTACTTCTTTATCCCCTTATATCGATATTTTACACGTCCCTATTCAAGGTGAAATAAAAGGAATAAAAGTACCTAGCCTTTTAAATAACCTTATCCGTATAAATAAAGAAATAAGCACTTTTAAGCCTGATATCGTACATACCCATTTAGCACCTTGGTTGCTTGGTATTCGAGGGGTAAAAAGAGTTGCCACACTACATAGTTATAAAAATATAGGACGTAAACCTGTCTCTTTTTTAAATGACCTCGTTTATGCAAAGTTCCTTCCTTGGTTGTGTGACTTTTATGTTGATCAATACACTTGTGTTGGAGATCTGCTTAAATCTGAACTACAAAAAAACGTGAAGACCTCAGTATCTATTATTGGTAATCCATTAAACCCTGCATACTTTACGAATAATCACCGTCTTAATACCTCAAAAATCAAGTTAGTGACCTGTGCATTGCTCAGCCGAAAAAAACGCATTGATGCCATTATTAAACTAGCCTCTCGTATGCATCAACAAGGGCTTAATATTGAATTAACGATCATTGGCCCAGTTGTAGATAATCAATATGGTGAAGAATTAGAACACCTTGTAAAAAAAGAAAAGGCAGAACAATACATCACATTTACAGGAAGTAAAAATACAGATGAAATCATCTCGTTATATGCCCAATCTAATGTAGGTATTTTTCTGTCTTCAGAGGAAACCTTTGGGCTTGCTCCCCTTGAAATGCTAGCCAGTGGCCTGCCTTTAATCTCCAGCTCTGTTGGCATTATCGCAGAACGCCCCGATTTATTTACCTCTATCGGCACTTGTATCATAGATCCAACCCAAGAAGACGCATCACTTACTCAGGTCCTATCTTTTATCGACCGCCTTCCAAAAATAGATTGTGACGCCTTAAAAAATGAATTTTCCGTCAATGCGGTGAATAAGCAATATTTCCATATTTATAAGACGCTATTAAATGCTTAAAACCTTACTTCATTATGCTCCGGTACAAATCGCATCAGCACTGAGTGTTTTTGTCTTAATTGCTTTGCAAACCCGTTATCTAGGCGTTGAGGCTTACGGTGTTTTATCTGTATATTTGGTACTGGTAGAAATCACAAGAACGGTTTATTCCCAATGGCTAAATACCGCATTAATTCGACATTATCCAGGGGCGGATAAAACAGATAAACCCCTTTACGCTAGTGTTGTTTTTTCAGGTATTGTTGGATTATTTCTTCCCATCAGTATTCTTTTCACTCTGGCTTTATTTGCTTTTTTTGAAGGGGTCTCTTGGCTGAATTTATCCTCGCTAGTTGGGTTATTGGTGATTAAGTCTTTTTTCATTTTTTTCCAAGAAATGGCCAGACTCAATGACCAAGTATCTCAATACCGAAGAGCTACAGCCTTACAATCTATCCTTTCAATGATGTTCACTTGGCTATTACTTGAATACTCTCCATCAGTAGATAGTGCCGCATTTGGCTTGACGCTAAGCTATTTTGTATCACTTCCTCTAGTATGGTTTTTACCATCTAGAGTTTCATTCAACCAAGCAAAACCCGCCATATCTACCTTGGTTAGTTATGGGTTACCTCTAATGGCATCGGGCTTAATTGGGGTTGCGGGATCGCGCATTGACCGTTTTTTTATTGCAGACCAATTAGGGTATACCGATGCAGGAATTTACTCTGCCCTATCAAATATGCTATTGGGCTTGATGGCGTTGGTATTCATGGTTGTCGCGCTTCCTCTCTACCCTGACCTTGCGCGTAAAGCGGATAATAAAGATCAACTTTTCAATGCACACCAACGCTATCAAGTGATGATGTTAGCCATCTCTCTTCCCGCGCTGATTGGACTGTGTTTTATTGCTGAACCTTTAATTCGATTATTTTTAGGGGAATCATACCTTTCAGCAGGAATACCTCTTTTTTGGATATTAGCCACCTCAGCTTTTATTTTTAACTTACGAATGCATTATATCGATCATGGTTTACAGTTTGCCTCTCGCACCAATATATTACCTTTTATATTAGGTGCCTCACTCTCTTTGAATGTCACCATGCTCTTTGTCTTGCTACCTATTTTAGGCTTATATGGTGCAGCCTATACATCACTTATATGTAACGTAATTGCTTTAGTAATGTCTTTTATATTCGCAAAAAAAGCAGGTCATAAATATTTGATAAATAGTGAACTGATAAAAATTTTAGTTGCATCAGGAGGGATGGCTCTTTCTCTGTACTTCATCCGACAAACACCTCTTTGGGCAATATCTGATATTTTACAAATCGCTATTTCAATCGCAGTGGGTATCCCTATGTTTGCACTATCCTCATTAGCAATGAATTTGATGGGTTCAAGAAAAGTGGTTAAAAATAAAATAAGGAAAGTAAATGCTTAGACCTTATTTTATTTGCTCAGCAGTTATCATACTCGCCTTCTTTTTAGGCGGCTATATGCTTGAAGGCATGGGAATACAGTACGTATCTGAAGGAGGGACGCCTTTATTTAAAATACATATTTATTCCTACATTATACTGCTAACAATTGGGTTATTTACCTTAAAAGAAGGGGTGAAAGAACAGCTGCTTCACCTAGATACATTAGCAAAACCTTGGCTATTCTCTGTCATCATGGTGAGTTTTGTCATTATCTACGGCTTATTCCGTTATGGCACGTCAGGTATGGCTTATATTATTGATACCTTCCTTACCCCGTTGTTATTTTTACTGTTACTCTCTCGACTGAATTCGGAAGAATGCCAACGATTACTCTCACTAGTTGCAGGGCTTTTGTTATTTAATTCTATCCTTGCTGTACTTGAGTTTATAACTAGCTCTCGTCTTGTTGATGTTGAATTTTCATCGTTTTCTTACTTTCGATCAACGGCATTATTAACCCACCCGTTAAATAATGCATTTATTACCGCAGGCCTAACATTATTAGTCTTTAATAAAACTCGTATCCCTAATATTATTTATCTTTCCATCATTTTATTGGCTATGTTTGCCTTTGGTGGACGCGCTGCAATAGGGATTTTATTGCTATTTTCAGCCATTGCTTGCATTCCTTATATGTTTCGCTTTTTCACTCATGGTATTGAAATAAGTAAACAGCGATTTGCCGCTATGCTCTGTCTATTTTACTTTGCAAGTATTGCTGTTGGTATTGTACTTATAGAAAGCGGTATAACAGAAAGGATAATGAGTAAACTGCATATTGATGGAAGTGCCTCAGCAAGATTTACGGTATTTTATTTATTAGACCAACTCTCACCTAGTGAGTGGCTTTGGGGAGCATCGAATAATTTACAAAGTGCTATTGAATTATACTTAGGGATCTCTGTAATCGAAAACTTTATTATTGCATGGATATATAAGTTTGGTCTAATTGGAATGCTACCCTTACTTTCAATGTTGGTGATAATGTTGTTATCTCTTGCCGTAAAAGCTCGTGGTTTTGCATCTTTCGCAGTCTTAACTTTTTTAATTGTTTCTATATCAAACAACTCTCTTTCAACAAAAACACCAGCATTACTTTTTATGTTTTCTGCCTTGTACCTTTGTTTTAGGTTACGCGAAAGAATTAAAATTTAAATGTCCCATTTATTTCGTTATATTTAAAGAGGTACTTATGCCGAACGCAATTTTTTTCTATCGCATAGCTCGATGGCTTCACTTAAAGAAAATTCCTTTTCTACCAAAACTCATTCAACTATTAATTTTTTTACTATACAACTCCAAAGTACCTCCAACAGCTGACATTGGAAAAGGTTCCTTTTTGGTCGTAAAAGGGGTCGGTGTTGTTATTATTGATAATGCAAAACTAGGTCAACGATGCCGAATCGGTATTGGCTGTAAAATCGTTGGAAAAGGCCCTTATAAAAGAGTACCTAATATAGGTGATGATGTTTTTCTAGGTCCAGGATCAGTAATTGTTGGCCCTGTTGAAATAGGGAATAAGGTTATTATTGCACCTAACTCAGTTGTAACTAAAAGTGTTCCAAGTGGATCCATTGTTGGTGGGATACCTGCCAAAATCATTGGAAGCATTCACGATTTAGAATATGACATTTTAAAGAATGAAAGTTACCTTGATGATATAGCGCCATATATGACTACAAATAAGGACTGAAATGTATACTAATAGGATATATCAAAAATCACCTGTCCCTATCCAAAATGGCTTATTATCTTGTAGAGCATTAATCAGAAAGATATTAAGAGAAGGAAAAAATCAATCCACTCTTTTAAGTGACATTCAAAAGAATGAATTTGATGTATCTGCAATGGGATCGTTTGTTGATACTCAATTAACTCATACATTGACACAAGCAACAAAACACGTCCCATTTTACAAGCATGCAATGGTATCGCCAGTTCATAAAATCGCTGACTTCCCAATAATAAGTAAAGCTGATATTAGAGAAAATGGAGATAATTTCTTAGCTGACAATCATCGTGGTGTTATCGTCTCCGGGGCAACGAGTGGGACAACGGGAACGCCATTAGTTATTAAACAAAACATGACATCCGTCGTTCGTGAACAAGCCTTTGTGGCTCGTCATCTTGAGTGGGCTGGCTTTAAATCTGGCGATAAACGCGCCTGGATCCGTGGTGACATGATTGTACCTCTAAGCCAAAAAGAGGGGCCTTTTTGGCGTTATTCTTGGTTTGAAAATATGATAATGCTCTCTTCTTTTCATATGTCACCAAATAACTTACAAGGCTATATCGATGCGATGGTAAATTACGGTACGCAAATAATACAAGCCTACCCATCCTCTATTGTAACTCTTGCCAAACACCTCGATATTCATGATCAGTATTATTCTGGTAATTTAAAATCTATTGTTACCTCCTCAGAATCACTTAGCCAAGAAGACAAACAACTCATTGAAAAACGTTTTGGTTGTATTGTTTTTGATTGGTATGGGTTATTTGAACGAGTAGCAGCAATAGGCAGTTGTGAGCATGGTCGCTATCATATTTTAAGTGATTACTCACATGTTGAACTTATTGATATAGGTGATGGACGACACGAAATAATCGGTACCAACTTTAATAACAGTCTTCAACCTCTCATTCGCTATCGCACGGGAGATCATGTTTATCTTTCTAATGAAACGGCGTGCCCTTGCGGGCGTGTATTCCCTGTAATTGATCGCATAGAAGGCCGTATTGGTGATTATTTACTTGGAGAAGATGGGCAAAAAGTTCATATATTAAACCACATACCAAAAGGCGTAACCGGCCTTATTGCTACGCAATTCATTCAAAATGAACCAAAAAGTATTGAAGTACAAGCGGTTGTTAATAGGGATTTATTTGATGAACAACAAGAACATATATTGATCGCAAATACCAAAGAAAGATTAGGTCAATCTATGGATGTCTTTGTCACTATTGTCGAACAAATACAAAAAACAAAAAATGGAAAAACTCGTCAGGCTATTTGCCGAGTAAAGGATGCGTAATGAAAAAAAGGATTAATATTACCGTTGCAACTGGAATGCATGAAATGGGAGGTATCGCTACTGTACTAAATGTACTCAATAATGGTTTTTTCCAACAATGGAATATGCGTCATGTCACTACACACACCAACGCATCCCGCCTTTTTGGTTTAAATAAAATCTTTCTATTTATCTTTGCTCTCATAAAACTCGTTTGGTTTCTCACTTTTTATCACGTTGGCGTAATTCACATTCACATCGCATCACGTGGAAGCTATAAAAGAAAATCATTAATCATTCGTCTTGCAAAGTTATTTAACGCTAAGGTTATACTTCACCTTCATGGCGCTGAATTTCAAGAGTTTTACAACAATGAATGCTCGCCAGATAAACAACAACACATCCGCAATACGTTCAACCTTGCTGATGCTGTCATTGTTTTATCAACACAATGGTATTCATGGATGACAACGATAGTGAGCGATCTTACTAAAGTTCATGTGGTTTATAATGCAGTTGAGACTCTTGCGCTAAACCGTAATAACGTTGAGCAAGGACGCATTCTTTTCTTAGGCCGCTTGGGTGAAAGAAAAGGGGTAAAAGATCTCATTAATGCCTTTGCTATTGTTGTAAAAAACTATCCTCACGCTCGCTTAACCCTTGGTGGGGATGGTGATATAGAAACTTTCAAACAACACGTTGAAAGGCTTGGTATTTCAAATAATGTCGATTTCTTAGGATGGGTTGCTGGTAAACAAAAAAATTTATGGTTAAGTAAAGCCGATGTCTATTGTTTGCCAAGTTACAATGAAGGGTTCCCTATGGGAGTGCTTGAAGCCATGTCTGCGAATATTCCTATTGTTGCTTCAACTGCTGGCGGCATTCCCGATGCGATTAAAGATGGTGTCGATGGCTTATTAATTGAAGCGGGCGATGTTGAAAAACTGGCCGAACACTTAGAATTGATGATCAGTAATCGTGACTTGAATACTACCTTTTCTACCACCGCAAAAAATAAATTTATAAAGAACTTCAGCAAACAAGCCGTTTTTCCTGAATTAGATAAAATTTACACGGAGCTAATGAGTAAATAATGGATTTTTATAATCAGGTTCAAACAATTTCACAAGGCACTATTGAATCAGCAAAGCAAAATAATTTCGCCGGTTATGACCCTTTTGATAGCTTAAATAGTAATTTTTTCAATTACTTCCCTCGATTAAAAAAAGGTGTATTTGGTTTAGCTTGGATTCAATTTAATAAACGTTCTATTGTTAATTTTAGACCTTTTCTTGGTGTCCCTAAAAAACGTAATCCTAAAGGTGTGGCTCTTTTTTTAATGGGTTTGCTTGAGGATTATCAACGCACGAATGATAAAGTGTACTTAAATCAAGCCATTGAATTAGGTGACTGGTTACTCACACGACAAAGTGATGCTGCAGAGTGGAAACACGCTTGTTGGGGTTACCATTTTGATTGGAATGCGCGTGCCTTCTTTGTCCCTAAAGGCAAGCCAAACATCATCACCACCATTTACGTATCTCAAGCTTTATATGCGTTAAGTGAAATAACAAAAGAAGATAAGTATCTCCATCCAGCTTTAGACAGTGCTCACTTCATCGTAAAAACACTATATAAAGAATTAGAGGGCAGACAATATTTTGCGTATATCCCAGGTGAAGAGGCTTTTGTCCATAACGCTAGTCTATGGGGAGCCGCTTGGGTTGCAAAAGTGGCAAGTCTGACCAACAACAACGACTATAAAGAATTGGCATTAACCGTTGCAGCCCAGTCAGTAAAAGAGCAGCAAGCAGATGGTTCTTGGGTGTATGGGGCTCGTCATCACCATCAATTTATTGATGGGTTTCATACCGGATATAACCTAGAAGCCCTACAGATGTTAAGTGACGCATTACAAATTAACAGCTTTGATGATGCGATTATTAGAGGGCTTCAATATTATAAAACGCACTTATTTGAAGCCGATGGTACAGCTAAATATTACAACACCAATAGATACCCTCTTGATATGCATTGTGTTTCTCAAGCTATTTTCACGTTAATTAAAGTCGGTAAGACAGAAGAAGACCTCGCTTTTACTAAAAAAGTGGTTAGCCGCTCGATTGATACATTATACCTCCCGGAGAAAAAATATTTCTCCTATCAAAAACATCATCGCTTTAGCAATAATATTAACTATATAAGATGGACCCAAGCCTGGGTTTATTATTCGTTTTCATTCTTAAACAATTATGGACACTCGCATGAAACGCATTGAATTTCTTGGCACCCCAATGGATATAGCCACAATGGAAGAGACTGTGTCTCATATTGAAAACAGAATCGCAGATGGTGAATTTTTACAACATGTTGTGGTTAATGTAGCCAAAATTGTCAACATGCAAAAAGACCCAGTACTTGCTGAATCGGTAAAAGCCTGTGATGTAATTAATATTGACGGCATGGGAGTTGTCTTTGGCGCTCGTTTTTTAGGCCACGATATTCCTGAGCGAGTTGCAGGAGTAGATCTCTTTCATGAGTTACTGAAAATGAGTGCGAAACGAGACTTTCCGGTTTTCCTATTAGGCGCAACTGATGATGTAGTTACAGCTACCTCCACAAAAGTGAAATCGTTATATTCAGATCTTAATGTCGCAGGCTTTAATGATGGTTACTTTTGGGATGATGAAGAAGCCGTAGTGAACAAAATACGCGAGTCTGGAGCTAAATTGCTGTTTGTTGCCATCACTTCACCAAAGAAAGAAAACTTCATTAATAAATGGCAAGACAAGCTAGGTGTGGATTTTGTAATGGGCGTTGGTGGAACCTTTGATGTGGTTGCCGGCAAAGTAAACCGCGCGCCAAAGTGGATGCAAAATGCAGGCTTAGAATGGTTATATCGTGTTATTCAAGAGCCTCGCCGCATGTGGAAACGCTACTTAGTAACAAACTCTACATTTGCTTGGTTATTATTCAAAGCAAAAATAAACGGTAAAAAAACGTAATTTCTATTTCGTCAGTTCCATCATAAACCGCTTAAATTAACCATTTTTTTATTTAAAGGATTGAAAATGAAAAAACTACTTAGTGCAAGCCTAGTATTATTCAGTGCCAATGCCTCCGCCATAACCACAGAATACAGTGCTTTAATTTTCAATGATTTCACCTCTCCACATTCAGCAAGCATGGGACCTTTAGCCGTTGGCCATGATGCCAGTTTAAATGGCTACAGCATTATGTATGATGATGTAGTATTCCCAGCTAAAGAGTACTCGTTAATTGTAGGTGGAGACTTATCTTACAAAGACGGTCGAGTGTATAAAGGAAGTATTGTGGTACATGGCGACATTGCTAACGTCTCTGAAAATATTTACTTAGGTTTAGCTGATAATGCGACGGTCAAGGGAGCCTCAGTTTTACCTATTGACTTTAATGCATTACAACAAAAAAGCATCGATTACTCATTAAAATTAAGCCAACAGGATAATACAGGAACCATTACTTCGAAATGGGGAGGTATATATTTACATGGTGATTGTAGCAGTGATGTCCAAGTATTTAACGTTAATGGCTATGAGCTAGAAAAAGCTCATACATTCGAGCTAAATTGTATTCCTGATAACGCGACTGTTATTGTGAATATTAGTGGTAATAAATCGAGCTTTAAGCCTTTAAGTAACCTTAATTTATCGGATTTTATTCCTCATCGCCAACAAACCATTTTTAACCTTTATGAATCGACATCATTACAACTTACTGGTGTAGCAATCGAAGGCTTAGTACTTGCTCCTAAAGCCGATATAACAGCACCTTCAGGCTCTTCTAATGTAGGGATCATAGCCAATAGTTGGGAGGGTTCTATGTACTTAGACTACCACCCATACAATGGGCAATTTCCTGGCAAAGAACCTACCCCGATTGATGCCAAGTTAAAATGGCACTGGCAAGGTGGTGATTTTATGCCTAAAGCAAATCAAATAATGGCCACACCACTCGTGGCACAGTTAAATGATGATAATAACGATGGCGTTATTGATAATTCAGATGTTGCTGATGTTATTGTAGTGACCTTTGAAGGAAGCCAATACACCAAGCCTGGTATAGTAAGAGCTCTTAGCGGTATCGATGGTACGGAATTATGGGATTATAAGAATGGCGCAGTCTACTCCGACCCTCGCCATACACCCGCATTGGCCGACTTAGATAATGATGGCTTAATTGATATAGTTGTATCAGATCAAGCAACGAACGAAATACGCATCATCACAAATGAAGGCGAGATTAAAAAAGTTATCTCTAGAAACGATAAATCAACTGGAGGTATTAGCATTGCCGATCTCGATGGCGATGGCGTTGCTGAGATCCTAACGGGTACCTCAGTTTATAACTACTCTTCCGGCTTGCTTTACACTCTTAATGGATTTAAGCCTGACTACTCTGTATTTGATGCAGACGGAGATGGCATTAACAACTATCTTGCTGGTGGTACTCTTTATGACGCATCAGGTAATACCATTTGGTCATACGAGGGGCATGATACCGCATGGTTCTCTTCAATTGCTAATCTCGACCAAGATCCTCAACCAGAAATCGTTGTTTCCATTCCTGGCTTATTTTCCACTTCGCATTCCATCGCCGTATTGGAACACGATGGTAGCGTAAAATGGGAAAAACGAAACATCTCAGCTCATGGTGGTGGTGCTCAAACTGTTGGGGCCTTCCTTCAAGCGGGTAAACCCGGCATTGCTTATTCTGGCTATGAAAAGTTAGTCATGCTGAATGCTAATGGGGATCTGGTATGGGATATCGAGATTGATGATTCTGGTAGTGGTAAAATTGGGGTTTCTGCTTTCGATTTCAATGGTGACGGTCGTGATGAAGTCATTTATCAAGATCATAATAAAGTAGCCATTTTGGATTCCCTAACCGGTAAGACATTATTTGAGACAGCTAACTCTACAGGAACGCTTTGGGAGTACCCTATTGTTGTCGATCTTGAAGGAGATAATAATGCTGAATTGATTTTTGTCGCGAATGATTACTCATCAAACTGGAGTAGCCATAAAGGTGTTCGCGCCTTTGAATCAGCAGGCAAACCATGGAAAGGAGCTACGCGTATTTGGAACCAACACTCATATCACCAAACTAATATTTCACAAGACGGTAAAGTGCCTTTAGTTGAAAAACCGAGTTGGCTTTTAAATAACTCTTATCGCTCAAGTACATTAAAATAAACTGCTTGTGTTGAGTTTGGTATGGCAGACCAAACTCAACACTTTTTTATTGATGTATATAGCGCACCGCACATTACATAGGAAATGAAGTAATCTATATTGTTTTGAATTCCTAAATAATGCTTTCGCAACCTTGTATTTCCCTAGTTAAGTAAAACTGGCTCTAAAAATGAAAATAAATTTACTCAGTATACTGTCGCTCTTCTTTGCTTTGTTTTTACTGTGTTCTGGCTACCTGTCTTTACAGAATGCACTGATAACAAATGCAATTGAGTCGAGGTTGGATTACTTTTCTAGTAATTCAAACCCAGCTGTACGTTCGAATGACACAAAATTAGGTGAACCAGATCCTAATTCGCTAACAACATCAGCCCATTTATTAAATAGTTTTGTATTATTCAACCAATGGGTTGCCTATCTTAGTCAAGAAGAGTCTACACCTAATCATTGGATCGCATTATTGAACACAAGCACTCACGTTAGACCAACATGGCCGAACACTTACGTTGAACTGTCTAAGTTATCAAAAGACCAACAGCAAGCCAGTCAATATCAGCAACTCGCTATGCTATTTGGTCCTTATTCTCCATCAAGTCGTTTGCTTGCTATTGATCAAACGTTTACATACTGGGAAAACAGTCATGTTTCGCAGCGACTTGACGTTTCTAAACAACTTATTGCCATAACTCGTAGCTGGAGTCATCGGTCTTCTCTTAATCAAATGATCACTCACTCTAAAGGTAAGCAGCGTATCTGCAACCTACTCGCATTCAATAAATTAAAGGTACAGGCCTGTGGGTAAAATAGCTAAAATGCCTTTCACCATACTGATCGCTTCGGTGCTTCTGTTTGGTAGCGCTTCTATTTTTAAATCATCAGGTATATTAGGGAATGAGATACGTACTGTGGAAATCGCTATTCATGGGGCCATTTATCTGCACTTATTCGCCTCTTTACTTTTAGGGATTTGTTGCCGCTTAGCCACTAAACAAAACCTCTGTCTAGCCTTACCCCCGACAACTGTTTTTGTGCTTCTGCTAGTCATACTGGATGAATCGATTCAATTTTTTATTCCATCACGACAGTTTTCTTGGCTTGATATGCAAGTGAACGTCTTTGGTGTCTTGCTAGGAACCTATTTTACCAATGCTGTGCTGTGGCATAACTCAAAGAGAAAAGCATTACTCTAATTAAATGTTCAAGCTTATCGTTTTAACATTGTCTGTATATTTAACCCCCTTTTTACTCACTGAAATAGTACTCATTAAAAAAGGAATATTATGAAAACTTCCGTAACTATATTGAGCATACTTTCTATTGCTTTCTCATCACTAACCTTTGCTATTGAAAATCAAGAGCAACGCGACATGATTGAATCGCAACTAAGTAATAATCCAAGCGAACTAATATATAAAAATATCCTACAAGCTTATCCCGAGTTTGCCCCAGAGTTTTTATCGATATTACTTAAGCAAGACGGTATTGATTCTCAAAAAGCCATTGAAACAGCAATGCTCGCAGCACCCGATAAAGTATTAGAAATTGCACAAATTGCTCGTGATGCTGGAGTAAGTAACGAAGACATCACTTCCGCAGCTCTACTCGCTGGTATAGACCCAACACAAGTCGCGGAGGCATCTGCTGCGGGTATTCCAACGAATACACCAGTAACACCAATTTCTCCAGTTTCACCTCCATCAGCTCCTTCAGTCGGCGGCCAAGGTGGTGGCGGTAGTGGTGTGGTATCACCAAGCTAAACTTATCGTTATAAATGCTTAATACCCTACTGTTTTTAACGTTATCTCATGAAAACCCAGCATCTGTTGGGTTTTTTATTGTTCTATTTTACTGAGCTACAGCATGACTACCCTAGAAAAATATTCATTTTACTCATTACTCATCCTCATCATTTGGTTGCCCATCCCACTTGGCAGCAATAGAGATTGGGCTTGGGCAATTGCTGAAATATGGATCGCTCTACAATCTATAAGCCTTATCATCGCCTATCGTGGCCAGTTACCCTTCACGCTAATAAAACACTATAAATACCTACTATGTGGCCTAGCTCTATTTCAGCTTTGGGTGCTTTTCCAAACCCTTCCTCTTTCTTGGGGGCCGCTCTCTTTTTTATCTAGTAAAAGTGCTGAGATATACCAGCTTGTTGGTGCACCAGAAGGATTCATTTCCCTTGATTCGCGCATGACATTAACGTCCTTTTTAAAAGGTCTGACTTATACTCTACTGATCTTCAATGCCATATTTTTAATTAATTCCAGTAAGCGTATTAAGCAAGTGGTGTTAATCATTGTGATCAGTGGAACAATACAAGCCTTTTACGCTGCTATGATGGTACTGCTCAATATCACAGAGAGCCCAGTTTTCGGTTTTTCAGAAAAAGGGATAGCAACAGGTTCATTTGTATATAAAAATCATTTAGCTAACTACCTTATGATGACCCTCTGCATGGGAATTGGTTTAATTGTGACTCATCTACACACCAGCCCATCAAACTCACGGTTTGTATTTATAAAGCGACTTCTAGAGGGCGTCCTCAGCCGAAAAATGTACATCCGCTTATGTCTTATCATTATGGTTATCGCATTGGTCATGACTCGATCTCGTATGGGAAATACGGCCTTTTTTGCCGCAACGACCATTGGTGGGATAATCGCGTTGCTTTTCTACAAGAACAAACCACGAGCATTAACCGCATTAGTTGGTAGTGTTATTGCCATTGATACCATTATTGTTGGAGCTTGGTTTGGTCTTGAAAAGGTAAAACAGCGATTAGTCGATACCTCATTAGGTGCAGAATCTCGCGACCAAGTGGTCATTTGGTCACTTGATATCATTCGAGACTTTCCTTGGACTGGCACGGGAATGGGCAGCTTTTACACTGTTTTCCCAATGTATTCACAAGACGATATTGGATTTTATGATTATGCCCATAACGACTATATTCAATTTATGGTCGAAGCAGGCATTCCTGCCACACTGCTTCTTGGTTCAATTATCCTGTATTCTTTTTGGCGTGCATTAACTGTGATAAGAACTCGACATAGTAGAACGATGAAGGGAATTGCATTGGGTTGCATTATGTCAGTGATAGGAATGTTGATTCATATTAGCGTGGATTTTAATCTTCAACCGATGGCAAACGCGATGACATTTATCTTAATATTATTCCTAGCCAACGCAACAGCAGTACTGCCTGCTATAGGTAGATTAGACAGTCAATCAAACGAGCCTCTTCATTTACAAAGTGAGGGCCCTCATGTTTAAGCGTATTCTTATTGTATGTACTGGTAATATTTGCCGATCACCTATTGCTGAAGCGTTATTACAAGCTCAACTACCAACCCATACCGTCGAATCCGCAGGCATTTCAGTAACTAAAAATACATTACATGATGCTCATGCTCACCCATTCTCACAGCAAGTCTGCCATGAACATGGTATCGATATTTCACAACACAGGGCACGTCAACTTACCCCTGAGCTTTGTGCTGAATTTGATTTAATATTAGTGATGGCACATGAACAGATCGATGAAGTGGCTCAATTATCCCCTCAAGCAAGAAGCAAGACCATGTTAATAGGGTACTGGATAGGTCAAGGGGAAGTTGCCGATCCTATTCAACAACCTAGAGAGGAATTTGCCCTTTTATTTAATACTCTGAACCGAGCCATTGATTCTTGGGTACAGAAAGTAAAAATCTAAAATAAAAACGCTCCACTTCTGTAAGAGTAAAAACAATATTCTTTTACTCTTATAGAAGTGGAGCGTATTCTTTCTATTCTATTCTTTTTTACTTAATCAACTCGACCGCTTCTTTTGCAAGTCTCGTCACTTTATCCCAATCTTTTGCTGCAATTGCGTCTTTCGGTAGCATCCAAGAACCACCAACTGTCGCCACACAATCTAATGCCGTGTAGTCATTTACGTTTTGTGGGTTAATGCCACCTGTCGGGCAGAACTGAACTTGTGGTAGCGGTGCTGCCATTGCTTTTAATACTGATGGGCCACCAAACGCACTTGCTGGGAAGAATTTTAGATGAGCGTAACCTAACTCAATTGCACGGATCACTTCTGATGGCGTAGCTACTCCTGGAATTAATGGAACATCCGCAGTTTTAGCGTGTGCTAATAAGCTGGGTGTAAATCCAGGTGAAATAATAAATTGAGCTCCCGCTTCTACCGCTTGATCATACTGCTGAGTGCTAATGACGGTACCTGCACCAACTAATGCCGTCGGCATTGCTTTGCGGATCGCAGTGATCGCTTCTAGAGCAACGGCTGTTCGCAATGTAATTTCAAAAACATTAATACCACCCGCAGCTAGGGCTTGAGCCATTGGTACTGCATCTTCCAATTGCTCAATAACCATTACAGGGACAACTGGTGATGCACTAAATACGTCTGAAGGCGAAAGGTTCCAACTCATATTCTTATAGCTCTCTTTACTCATTTAAATTGACGGCGGTATTTTACGCTAATTTTATTTCAATAGCTCTGATAAAGGTGAATTCTCACGCATTTTTACTGTCCTATGGCATACTGGTATTTAGGCTAATCATATATAAGGGAAGTAAATGAGAACATCATTACTCGCGCTAGGCGCCTTGTTGTTTTTATCAGGATGCAGTCAACACAATGCGACTAATTCATCAAAAAACGCATCTCAAAAAAACCACTTAAGCGAGATAAAAACGCCTCATACGTTTATGTTGCGTGGCACTGTAATTATTGGCCATGAATCTCAAAGCATTCAACCTTGCGGCAGTGATCAGCAATACTGGATAAACCTATCTCCAAAACAATGGCAGTCAGGGAATGATATCCAATCCTCCCCTTATCAACCTATGTATGGTGAGCTTATTGGCCACTTTGAAGCACCACCAAAAGGTGGCTTTGCCAATGATTATCCTGCTCGTTTTGTCGTCTCTCAAATTAACACTCTAGTCGCCGGTGAAGGCGTATCTTGCCAGCGAAGTATTCAGCCAACCAAGGCTTTTGGCTCTGAACCATTTTGGAATTTACAAGTGGTCAATGGTGAATTGATTTTCTCTGAAATTGGGAAACAAAAACAGGCACAAACCATCACAGAACAACAATTTGATATCAATAAACGAGTATATCAAAGTCGTGATTTCTCCCTTACTATGACTAAAGGGATCTGCAAAGATACCATGGTTGAGTCTATCTATGGATGGAACTCTGAAGTCACTATTAATGATAAAAAGTACCAAGGCTGCGCCACATTAGCCGCCCAAGATACGACGCTTAATTGGGTGAATACTTATCAAGGCACCAGTCCAGTTGGTGCTTCAGGATTAACCATTGGATTAACATTAAATGCTGATCACTCAGCAATAACGACTTACGATTACAATACTGACGAACCTCAATTGGTTGAAACTGGTGTATGGCAAGCAACCAGAGACAACAAACTACATGTTCTGATGAGCCGCCACCAACGCCAATACATGATTTCTGAGCGCGTGTTCTCTAAGGATGGGGAAAAGATTTCAGCCAAAGAAGAGCAAGTTAATGGCGTACTATTCCCTATTCAATCAGGGCTGACACTTTATTCAACTGACAGTAAATAGATTAATGACAACAACACCTTATCTCCCATGTTCTGTTTGTGGTTTCATTCATAATTGCATTTGCGATCATCAACCAAACTTAGAATCCCAGGTTGAATTTGCTTTGCTTTACCATGAAAACGAGTTAGATAAACTCACCAATACTGGCAGGCTATTACTAAATGGCCTACCTAAAGCTAAAAGCTATTTATGGCAAAGAAAAGTTCAGCCAGAAGCGCTCATCAATAAAATACATCAAGAGGATATAGAAACGTGGTTGCTGTTTCCTAGTGATGCTCCAACTTTAAGTTCTGAATATTTAACGAGTAGAGATCCAAGCAAAAAACAGCTCTTTATTCTGTTAGATGCAACATGGCAAGAAGCCAAAAAAATGGTAAATAAAAGCCCTTGGTTAAAGGCGCTTCCTTGTCTAGAACTAAGTCCATCTGAGATCTCTCGTTACCATTTACGTCGTAATCAAAGCCAAGGAAATCTCTGTACTTGTGAGGCGGGAATAGAGGTATTAGAAATGGTAAAAGAGCCTGAGAATGCTCAAGCTCTTTTTAAGTATTACGATCAATTTTTAACGGTGTTTCAGGCCGAGCGCAGCGGTCACAGTTACAACTCTAATGCTTTAGGTGCACCTAAAAAGTAGCCTTGTAAGTAATCAACACCCATGTCTTCAACAATGGTACACACCTCTTGGTTATGAACAAATTCAGCCACGACTTTGGCATCAAGGGCATGGCACAGTTGTACCATTTGTTGAGAGATCAAACGCTGACGTTTATCTTGGTGTACATTTTTAATAATAGACCCATCTAACTTAATCACTTGGGGCTCTAGTTTCATGATTTCATCGATGTTTGAATATCCAGAACCAAAATCATCAATGATGATACGAGCCCCTAAACGTCTAAAATAATTACACACTTCTATCATGCGGTCATAATCTTGAATTTGCTCAGTTTCAAGCACTTCAAACCCCACTCTAAAAGGATTATCTAAACGTAGAATTGATGTTTCTAACAAGTCGAGAGTTCTATCACTCATTAAATCTTGTGGTGATAGGTTAATTGAAAACTTCAGATCATTATTTTGCATAATCTCAAACGAGCGAGAGATCATTTCACGACTTAATCGAGTATATAAATGAGTCCCCTCAACAGCGGGTAAAAACTGCCCAGGAGCAAATATTTGGTCATCCTCACGGATCCGCATTAGACATTCTGTAGAGGCAAGTTGGCGTGTATGTGATTCAAAAATAGGCTGACCATACACTAACACCCCTTGTTGCGAGACCGCTCTATTCACACAAGTTAACCAATCAAGCTGACTTTGGCGTGAACGCTCCTCATTAAGAAGATCACGGGCATTGCACAAATGGCGATTACGGCGCATCGCGATTCGACGAGCTTCTACCGTTTTTAATATTAAATCTTCCACGGCAACATGAGCAAAATCACGGCGACTAATAATACCGCCAGAGATAGCGACACTCAGATAATCCACATCACTGAGTCCATATGGTTCAAAGTTTTCATGCTCTAAGTCTTCAATAAAGTCAGTAATGCATTTTCGTAAAAACTCACTGTTTTTATCGCTGTGGAAAATAACTCCCCACTCAGCAATACCAATGCTGTACAGCTCGATATTAGCCTCTATTTTTTTACCTAAGTGCGTATTGATATAAAGACTAATGTCTTGCAGTAATTTATCACCCACTTGATAGCCATATTTCTCATTGACCTGACTTAAATTGGTTAACTTAAAAGAGAGTAAATGATCGGTGCACGCGATATGGGATAAACGCTCTTTTAATACAGTACGATTAAGTAGACCCGTTCTTCTATCAATACGATACGTTTGAATAAGCCGCATCGACTGCTCGCTGATCTTTTTTTCCATTTCAGACGTCATAGTATCCAAGTCTTGAATTGAATTTTTAATCAGTGAGAACAGCGGCGTTAAATTATGTGTGCGTGGTAAGTGTGAAATGGAGGCATCAATAACAATAGAATCAGATGATTCACTCAATGCTAGATAGGTTAAGCTATGATGAAGAATTTGTTGATTCGCTGAACGGAAAAACTCCCCCATACCATACATCCCTTGGCATGGACCTATATCAGAAAAACTTTGTAATTCCGTTGACTCAGAACTGCTTTCGATACGAGATTCACAGTTATAAATAAAAATAGACTCAGGGCACTTTTTAGCAAGCATCAACGCCCCTTGATTCACTTGTTCTTGAGTCAATGAAGGATGGTAATAAGAGAATCGTACTTCATCTCCTAGCGGGACTTCTAACGTAAACTGTAAATACCCTTCTTCTGTTATCGACTCTACCGGGTTGATAATTCGTGCAGTGTCTTCTTCAAGCATGAGGGGAAATGCTTGAATTTGGCTCAAAGGTAAATTTTTATTATCTGCTAGATATTTGCAATAAAACTCATACGCCGGTATATGGTCGATGGTTTTTACAACTCGACCTTCTGATGACGTAATTCGAAAACGCTTGCCAATTGGATTCCATTCTACAAAAGCTTCATACCATGTTTTCAAGTTCTCGCCATGCAATGCAACAGCAACAATGCAGTCTTTGTAAAACTGTCCATTTAAAAATACCCAAATCTCATGCCCAGCATCGGCAGCAACACCACCCGAAACGGGTACGCCATAGGGAGATTCTGAGAAGGCCTCAAATAAAGGATAGTTACTTGCCGAGCCATAACACCCAAAAGCGATCACACTCTTAGTTGCTTGGTTCATCGACAGTTTTCTTAGCAATTGATGACCGACTGTTTTCTCATCAACACAATGGAAAACATTGGCAGAAGTAATTTGGCTCGACTCAAATGTAGAGATTGAAATCACTGTGGACAGTGAATAAATAGCCGAATTAATACTTGCGTGAATAACGCTAAGACCGATAATCTCAGCATTTGGAAAGTGCTTATTTAATACATCATAATAGGCTTCAACGTCTTCTTTACTTTGAGATGAAAAAAGTTGAATTAAACAAGAAACACCCGATTTTATGGATAATAAATCACACTCTTCTTGAAGTTGAACAACACTTTGCACACTGATCGAGAGGGTTTTCATTATTCATTAAGCCTTATGATTTTTATTAAACAAAGTATAGCTTTCGCTAAAAATATATCTTCCCATGACAAAGTTTGGAATAACAACATAGCCAACTCTAGCTAATTGAGTTGGCCATTAAGCAAATAACGAATCAGCGAATATTACGCATTTATTCCTGCCACATAGCCACTTGACCATGCCCATTGAAAGTTATAGCCGCCTAGCCAACCGCTGACATCCATTACTTCACCAACAAAATATAAACCAGAGACTTTTTTTGACTCCATTGTTTTAGAAGATAGCTCATCCGTATTAACTCCACCTAATGTGACCTCAGCAGTACGGTATCCTTCCGTGCCGTTAGGTAACACCTTCCATTGATGGATCAGAGAGCATAACTGCTCTTGCTCTTTATGATTGACTTGTTTTAGAGAACGATCATTAAAAATAGTATTATTTAATAAGGTCTCTACCACTCTCTTAGGTAAAAACTTCGCAAGTGAGTTCTTAACACTTTGATTTGGATGAGCTTCACGCATCTTATCTAATTCTTCAGACAAGTCGTCATTAGGTAATAGATCTATCATTACTTTTTGACCTGCGTTCCAATATGATGAAATTTGTAGAATAGAGGGACCCGACAAACCGCGATGTGTGAACAATAAATTCTCTTTGAAGTTATCGCCACTTTCTGACTCAACCACCACAGGTATTGCAATACCAGATAACTCAGAAAACGCTTCTTTATCTTCCTTATGTAGCGTAAACGGCACAAGACCCGCAGTAGTTTGAACCATAGAGAGACCAAATTGCTCGGCTAATTGGTAGCCAAATGGTGTAGCGCCAAGTTTTGGCATTGAAAGCCCCCCCGTTGCAACAACTAAGGATTCACATTCAATAATGTCAGAATCTAATTTAAGAGAGAAACCAGAGTCTTGTTTAGTAACATCAGAGATAGCGCAACGATAACGGTAATTAACACCGGCCAATTCACACTCTTTAAGCAGCATATCGACAATCTCTTTGGCTGAATCAACACAAAATAGTTGTCCATGATCACGCTCTTCAAACTCAACACCATATTTAGATATCATTGAGATAAAATCCCAATTGGTATATTGAGATAATGCGGACTTAACAAAGTGAGGGTTCTTGCACACATAGTTATTAGCCGTGACATCATAGTTAGTGAAATTACAGCGACCACCACCAGAAATCAGGATTTTTCGTCCTGGCTTTTTAGCATGATCAACCACTAACACGCTACGGCCTCGCTTACCCGCTTCTGCTGCACACATTAGTCCGGCAGCACCGGCACCGATAACCACTACATCTACTTTTTTCATGTCACTCTACCCCAAATTCAATTGGCAGGGAGTGTACTATTATCAGCGCTAGATGCCCAAACTAATTACGAAGAAAAACACCGCCACACTCACAAGCAATAACGCGCTAGAGAGCATAAATAGATAACGAGCTTTTTCACATTTAAAAACAAAAAGAGTGTCGTAATGGTCAAGGTATTCTTCTTGCCATAAATATTGAAAGAGTTTGGTTTGCTTACCAATGTTACCGTGGGTTGTAAAAAATCCGCGACCATCCACTTGTTGATAAAGCAGAGGATGCGCTTCTTTCATCACAAAAAGAAGGGTTTTTAATGTACTTAAATAACGGATAATGTTGATGCCCGTTACTGAGAATAACGCTAATAATATAAGGTCGCCACTTATCATAATCACCTCGACATGCTTGTCTGTGTGCCTGATAAATAACGACCCTTGGTGTACTTACATTACCTGTAGACAACTACATTGCAAAGATTGATATTTATCCAGCAGTGCTATCCATAATAGATGTAGAACCAGATTTCGCTAATACTGCTAAATCTTTATCGATAAAGAATAATGCCTTACCGTCTTCACCTACTAAATCAATTTTATCTAAAATACCTTTAAATAATTTCTCTTCTTCGTGCTGTTCAGCCACATACCACTGAAGGAAATTAAACGTTGAGTAATCTTGTGAAGTGAATGCCACATGCGCCAATTTATTGATCTCTTGCGTGATCATTTGCTCATGTTCAAGCGTAGTACGAAATACATCACCTAGACCAGAAAACTCTGATTGTGGAGCCTCAATCGCGCCCAAAATTGGCATTGCGCCCGTCTCACTTACATAAGTAAATAAACGCTGCATATGTTCCATTTCTTCGGCAGCATGAGCTCGGAAAAACTCCGCCGCACCATCAAAACCTTTATCTTCACACCAAGCACTCATCTGTAAGTATAGATTAGATGAGAAAAATTCTAGGTTAATTTGTGCATTTAGATGATCAACCATCGTTTTAGCTAACATATTCACGTTCCTTTATGAGCAGTATTCTTCAAAAATGATAACAATTCTATCATATCTCGCTAGCCAATAACTTATTCAATAATCATCAATCAGAACGAGATCTAGACGACAAAAAAAGAACAGATCTGGTGCTAATCTATATTTATGAACAGATTTCATATTGGATTAATAGGAGAAACATCATGAGTTACCAACATATTCTTGTTGCTGTCGATTTAACAGAAGAGAGTAAATCTTTGGTTACTAAAGCTGCTGGGCTAGCAAAAGCTCTAGATGCTAAAGTTTCTTTTATTCATATCGATGTAAGCTATGCTGAGCTTTACACAGGCTTAATTGATATCAATCTTGCAGAAACACAACATCAGGCAATGGAAGCCTCAAAAGAAGCCATGAAGCATTTAGTGGCGTTTGCAGAGTACCCAATCCATAAAACATTAGTAAGCAGTGGTGATTTGAGTAATGAGCTGTGTGAGGCGATTGAAAATCTTGATGTCGATCTCGTGGTTTGTGGTCACCATCAAGATTTCTGGAGTAAGTTACTGTCATCAACCAGACAAGTGATCAACACCTGCCCAATTGATGTTCTTGTGGTGCCATTTAAAGACGAATAAAGCTTAGTTATTTACGAGTAAACACGTTGTGGCTAAATTACATGGCCGCATTAACGTAGACATCAAAACGGTTCTTTTTGGTCTCAATTGCCATTGATGGTTTTTGGTTATCAAGCCACTCTGCATAATCTGGACGTTTTACCACAACTCGTTTCTTTGCCATGATTAATGCCGGTGCTAATAATGCATCGGCATCATTGTCTGCACCGACTAAAGATTGGAAAACACGCATTTCTTTTTTAACTAGCGCACTTTTCTTTTTATTTTCTGGATGCGGATACATAGGGTCAAGATAAACCACATCAGGCTGCTCAAAATCATCTTGTGCCATCAATTGCGCTAACGCATCATGACTTGAAGCGTGAAGCAGTGACATACGATCTGATACCCATCCACCAATTTCTAGATCTTGTTTTGCACGCGCTAAGCCATCATCAAGTAAAGCGGCAACCACTGGATGACGTTCTACCATTTGAACTTTACAGCCTAACGATGCTAATACAAACGCATCTCGCCCTAACCCTGCCGTACCATCAAGCACAACTGGTGTTGCCCCTTTGTTTAAACCAACCGCTTTAGCAATAGATTGGCCTTTACCACCACCGAATTTACGACGATGAGCAACGGCGCCTGAAACCAAATCAACAAAGATTGCGCCTAATTTGGGTTCATCACGCTTACGCAGTTCTAGCTTCTCAGTCGTTAGCACCAAAGCAAAGACATTATCTTGGTCATGCGTTAATCCCCAGCGAGTGGCAATGGCCTCTAACTCAGGTTGACGATTTGGGTCTTCACACAATAACGCTATTTGCACAGGGTACTCCAACAAGCTTAATCAATTAGGAACAGCAAGCGCCTATGGTAATGGATATTGATAAAAACGACTAGATAAAGTGCTCGCTGTCCTGGGGATCTTGAGGTAATTTAAAGGCTGGACGATATAAATTCCCATCAGCTAAGGACGCTTCATGAATCAAACCAACAAAATTGATGATCTCGACCGCGATATTTTACAAGCGCTGATGAATGATGCCCGCACCCCTTATGCTGAATTAGCAAAGCGCTTTAATGTCAGCCCTGCGACTATTCATGTTCGTATTGAAAAAATGAAGTCAGCCAAGATTATTGAAGGTACCGAGGTTATCGTGAATCCAAAAACCTTGGGCTATGACGTGTGTTGCTTTATTGGTATTAATTTATACGCCGCTCGTGATTACCATTCAGCCCTTGCTAAGTTAGATGCGTTAGAGGAAGTGGTTGAGGCGTATTACACTACGGGTGCTTACAATATTTTCGTTAAGTTGATGTGTAAAAATATTCATGAACTGCAGTTTGTATTGATTGATAAGCTGCAAGCGATTGAGGAGGTTCAATCGACGGAGACGCTGATCTCGTTGCAGAACCCGATCAGTAGGAATGTGAAGCCTTAAGAGCAGGGTTCAGATCGGTCGCAAGCTCCCTTAAAGGATTCAGAGGTGCTCGCTGTAATCACAGCACAAAAACAAAAAAGAACAAATCCTGAAACCTGCAAGCGAAGCGCCCTGAAACCTTGCTCTTAAAAAAAACCGCAGGTGCATTAACACCTACGGTTTCAAATGTTCAAAAAGATCACCGCGCTTTTTAGATAACTCTAGAAAACTGCTGCTGACGCGCACGGTCTCGTAAGTACTTATCAAAACACATACAGATATTACGGATCAATAAACGACCACGCAGTTCAACATCAATACGGCCTTCATGCATTGTTACTAACTCATCGTTAATAAACGTTTGTAGAAGTTTAATGTCTTCGGCAAAGTACTTATCAAAGTCTAAATTAAATTCAGCTTCAATCGCTTTAGTATCTAATGTGAAATTACAGATAAGTTGTTTAATCACTTCACGACGAATTAAATCATCTTGGTCAAGTGCTACACCACGCCACAGAGCATGACGTTTTTCATCAACTTGAGCGTAGTATTCTTTTAAGTCTTTTTTGTTCTGTGCGTAGCTGTCACCAATCATTGAGATGGCTGATACGCCCATGCCCAATAAGTCACACTCACCTTGAGTAGTGTAACCTTGGAAGTTACGGTGAAGAATACCTTCACGCTGTGCAACTGCTAGTTCATCATCAGGTAAAGCAAAGTGATCCATACCAATAAACTGGTAGCCTGCGCCCGTTAAGTTTTCGATGGTTTCTTGCAGCATGACTAACTTCTCAGCGGGTGCTGGTAAATCGGCGTCTTTAATTTTGCGTTGAGCAGCAAACAACGTTGGCATGTGTGCATAGTTAAATACAGACAAACGACCCGGTTCCATTTCTAGTACACGTTTGATCGTTAATGCTAAAGATTCTGCAGATTGCTTTGGTAAACCGTAAATTAAATCTAGGTTTGTTGAGCGGAAGCCTAAGTCTTTTGCTCGTTGTACCATAGAAATAATAAAATCTTCATCTTGATCGCGATTAACCAGTTGCTGAACTTCTTTATTGAAATCTTGTACACCAATGCTTAGACGGTTGAAGCCTTCATCACGTAGGTGATCAAGCATATCCAATTCAATTTCACGCGGGTCAACTTCAATGCTGATCTCTGCGCCTTCTTCAAAATTGAATTCACCACGTAATAACGTCATTAAGCGAGTAAATTGAATTTTAGTTAGGAAGGTTGGAGTACCACCACCAAAATGCAGTTGTGTCACTTTACGTTCAGTAAATAGCGCTGCACGTTGGCGGATCTCAAGCTCTAGTGAATCTAAATAGATATCTGCTTTATGATGATGACGCGTGATCACCTTATTACAGCCACAGAAGTAGCATAGCTTGTGGCAGAATGGGATATGAATATAAAGAGACAGTGGGCGCTCAGGATACTGAGTACACGCCATATCGAATTCAGCAGGAGTATAAGCTTCGTGAAACTCTAAAGCGGTTGGGTAAGAGGTATAACGCGGACCTGAGTAGTTGTACTTCTCAATGATCTCTTGGTCCCATACTATTTGTTGATTTGACATGACTTACTTCCATCTCTTTATATCTGCATTGACACTGTTCCTGCATCATAAAACATTTGCTTCATAAAGCCGATGACTTCAATGCAGTGGTAAATAGAAGTGTCGATCAGATCATTTTAATATCAATTTTTTGATTCTGTGGTTTGATGCGATCATGCAATTGTTGAATCTCTTCTTTAATTGCATCTTGTAGGCGAGCTTCCGCTTTAGTTCGAATCAAATTGTCTTTCATTCGATCTTGCTTTGCGAGTTCTTGCCTTTCATCACCACGCGGCATGTCTTTAACCACATGATAAAGCTCAGAAAGCGCTGGATAGTCTTTCTCTACATCAATACGATCATCTTCTTGCAGATAATCCATGATGCAGTATAAGCGAATCGCTAATTCTGAGTGATCACACTGCTCCTGCATTCCTGCTTGGCATAGCAATACCACATTCTCAAAAATATTGGCGTTACGTTTCTGTATCGCCAATTTTCTGTGTTGTTCTTGCAGTTCCTTTTGCTTCTTTAACTTCATCAGTAAGCTGCCAGCATAACCAGCTAACGCAAGAATAATTGCACCGCCAAGCAGTGCTAACAGAGTTACTGTAGACATAATTACTTAAAGTCATCCATGTTGAAGTCATCGAATTCAGCTAACAGATCATCATCGCTTTTCGCTTTGCGCTCTGCGAACTCAGGGAATTCAGCAATTTCTTCTTCTGATTCTGTTTCTTCATCATCTAATAAGCCTAAACGACCCATTAAGTGTTCGATACGTGCTAATTTCTCATCAACGTATTTCTGAAGACCAGTACCTAGGTTCTCACCATTATCGAGACGGTCTAGAAGAACCATTAGCTGTGCATCATTTTCTAGCATTGCTAATTCTTGTTCGTTGGTTAAACGACGCTCTTGTTTCGTTGACTTCACTTTCGCTTCAACAACAAGTTGAATTGGTTTTTTACTGCCGATACGTGGATCTTTTTTCTGTGCGAAACGACGGTTTTGCTCTGCGTTACTTTCAGCATTACGAGCGCCCGCTTTTAGGCCTTTACGCTTTCTCTTACGCTTAATTTCACGACTATCAACATCACGATCGGTACGGTTACGTGTAACAACAACTGGCTCACTCGCCATTCCCGGCTTACGGGCTTTTTTAATACGGCTCATTACTGGGTTTTCCTCAGTAAGATGACATCATTCCCAACAAATTCGAGCTCAAGTTGGTAACGCTTTGCTACAAACTCAAACGTTTCTTTGCTGAAAAAGCTGACATGGGTTAAATCATTCTTGTAATGCCAAGTGGCAAACGCGCTTTCGTCCCTGGCTAGTTTCGTCATGATACCTAACCAACCACCAGGTTTCACCAAACTCAATAACAATTCCAATTCGTTTTGAGGTTGATAAAAATGCTCTATCGCTTCTGTACAACTGACGAAGTCATACTGCTTAGTAAGCACGTGCTTATCTGGGGCGTAATAAATATCATAGAGTTCGACATGGTGACCCGCTTCTCTCATCATATGAGCAAGCAATGGTCCAGGGCCACATCCAAAGTCTAGTCCTTGTTGAGGTGTCTCACCAACACGCTGCAACAACGGCTCTGCAAATCGTGATAGGAAGGTTCGATACCCTTCATCCTCAAGATTATTTTCATGGAGATCATAGTGAGCTTTCTCTGTATCAGAGTCTAAATGATCCGCCTTATCCACATAAACAAGGTGACATTGCTGACAACGGTAATAACGTCGACGCTTATCTTGATGGAAGTCATCAGCGTGTGAATGCTGACACAAAGGGCAAGATTGCATATACGCTCACTCCACTACCTGAAAATTCTAGGGCGGGAAGTATACCTGATACTGGTGCAAAGATAATCGTTTTAACGTCTTTTTGATAAAAAAAAGCAGCTACGAGAGCTGCTTCTTCAAATTGTGTCGTTAAGCAACAGCAATTACATTACGAATTAATGTAATCCGCCAACATATTGAGACAAGGTAGCAATGTCTTCATCTGTCAGTTTTTTTGCAATATCACGCATCATGCCGTTCATGTCGTTATTACGATCACTTGAACGAAATTTCTCTAACTGCGCTTTCACGTAATCTGCATGTTGACCTGAAATCTTAGGAAAACCAGATAATGAAGTACCATTACCACGAGGACCATGACAAGCGATACAAGCCGTAATACCGCGTTCCATATCACCGGCTAGGTATAATGCTTTACCTTCAGGGATTACATTTTCTGGCGTCGTATTATCAGCCATAGGTAATGACGCATAGTAAGCAGAAATATCTTTAATATCTTGCTCACTTAGTGGCATTGCCATTGCACTCATTACAGGGTCCATACGACCTTGTTTACCTTGCGTTTCCATACCTAATTTTAGGTCATGAAGCTGCTTCTCAAGATAACCTGCATGTTGACCAGCTAGGTTTGGGTATTGTGTTAACGCACTGTTACCATCTTGTCCATGACAAGCTGTGCACGTTACCGATTTTTGCTTTCCAGCCTCGATATCTCCTTGAGCCCATGTTGAGCAACTAGCTAGGAGAGTTAATATCAGCGCTAATTTTTTCATGACATTCCATTTATTATTATCGTTCCCCCACAATGAGTTATCCTTTTTAATAGGATTTATTTACATTGTGTTGGATATTAAGCTTCCAGTACCGCTCTAAATTGGCTACAGCATGGTACAATGAGCGACCTTTACCGTTTATGCCAAGTTTGACACTATAAAAAATATTGTGACAACCTTGATGCGGTTATTTTACACATTTTCACAAAAAAGTAATCAGCTGACTACAATAATCCTACTTGGATCATTATCTACAGCTTGGTTTCCTTCGAGACGGAGTTAACAGTGAGCAAAACTATTCACTACCAAAATACGCACTTTATTACGAGTGCACCAGATATTCGCCATCTACCTGAGGATGAAGGTATTGAAGTTGCCTTCGCTGGCCGTTCGAATGCGGGTAAATCAAGCGCATTAAACCGCTTAACAAACCAAAGAGGCTTAGCGAAAACTTCTAAGACTCCTGGTCGTACGCAACTAATTAACTTATTCAAAGTGGATGAAAACTGCCATATCGTGGATTTACCAGGATACGGCTTTGCTCAAGTACCGATTGAGATGAAAAAGAAGTGGCAGAAATCTTTAGGTGAATACCTACAGAAGCGCCAGTGCTTAAAAGGCTTAGTGGTATTAATGGATATTCGTCACCCACTAAAAGACATTGACCAGCAACTTGTGTTTTGGGCTGTTGACCAAAATATTCCAGTACAAATCTTGTTAACCAAAGCTGACAAGCTGAAAAGTGGCGCGCGTAAAGCTCAAGTGCTAAAAGTACGTGAAGCTGCTGTCGATTTTGGTGGGGAAGTAGTGGTTGATGCCTTCTCTTCATTAAAAGGCATTGGTGTGGATATTCTTCGCGCTAAATTAGACACATGGTTTGCACCGGCTTTTGAAATCGATGACGAATTCATTGAAGAATTAGATGCAGAGTAATCACATCTAATATCAATCTATATAAACACTATCCGTATAGATTGATTCAGCTTCAGCCTGTGACAAAAAATAACCCCACCGTAACAGGTGGGGAAATGGGAGAGATAAAGAGGTGTTATTATTTTTCTGCTGCGCATCATGCTACAAACCCTCGCTGTAAACAAACCGCCACAAAGCCAATACTGCCAATTAAAATAACGAATCCCCTTCAAAGCAAAAAATTCACCTTAAAAACCATTCAATACACAATTAAACAATTTAAAAACAATAACTTAAGATATTTATGTAAATTAATTATCAATAAAATAACTTGTAGTAAAATTACATAGAATGAAAGATAAGAAGATATAGAGAAAAACACAGAAAAAGAGAGGGGAATGAGTTTTATAAGGCCCAGAAAGAAAAAACGCCCCAGTCAAAAAGGTTGACTGAGGCGGCTGAATTTAGCCAAATTCAATAACGTGAAACAAAAGGTCTGAAAGATAGAACATCTTTACCTCTGTACCCTACGCAGATAAATGTACAACAAACGAGCAGTTTTGAAAACCTTTATTTGTAATTTTTTTTCAGTTTCGTATCAAAAAACACAACAAATACCTGACAAACTTCACTTTATTTTAGATAAAAAAAAGCCAACGCGTGCGCTGGCTCATAGTTTTTATTTTCAATGTAACTAAATTACAACTTAATCAGTTACATCAAATGATGCATAGTACATCACAATTAGTGTGCTTCATCCCAATTGTTGCCCGCATCAGCTTCTGCGACTAATGGAACATCGAGTTCAACGGCAGATTCCATCAATGCCTTCACCTTATTGGTGATTTCATCGAGTGCATCTTCTTGCACTTCAAATACCAATTCATCGTGTACTTGCATTAACAAGTTAACTCGACCATTACCTTCCGCTTCAATCCAGTTATCCACTAGGATCATAGCTTTTTTGATAATATCAGCCGCTGTACCTTGCATTGGTGCGTTAATAGCCGCACGTTCTGCCGCTTTACGACGCATGCCATTTCGAGCATTAATTTCAGGTAAATGCAGACGACGTCCATATAGCGTCTCAACATAGCCTTGTTCTGTTGCTAGTAAACGAGTCTCTTCCATGTACTGCATAACGCCAGGATAACGCTCAAAATACACATTCATGTAATCTTGCGCTTCACCACGAGAAATACCAATTTGCTTCGCAAGACCAAAGGCACTCATGCCATAAATTAACCCGAAGTTGATCGCTTTTGCACGACGACGATCTTCAGAGGTCACTTCTTCAATAGATACGCCCTTCACTTCTGCCGCTGTTGCTGAGTGAATATCTTTACCTGCTGAGAAAGCTTCTAATAACGCTTTATCTTGAGATAAGTGCGCCATGATACGTAGCTCAATTTGAGAGTAATCGACAGCTAAGATTTTCCAACCATGAGGAGCCACAAACGCTTGGCGAATACGACGACCTTCTTCATTACGAATTGGAATATTCTGTAAGTTTGGATCGGTCGATGATAAACGACCTGTCGCCGTTACTGCTTGATGATAAGAGGTATGTACACGCCCCGTAGATGGGTTAATCATCTTAGGTAACTTATCAGTGTAAGTGGATTTCAATTTAGCTAAGCCACGATACTCTAAGATCAGCTTAGGCAATTCATAATCTAGTGCTAGCTCTTGCAGTACTTCTTCGTTAGTTGATGCCGCACCTGATGGGGTTTTCTTAATGACTGGCAGTTCCATTTTTTCAAATAGAATCGCTTGAAGCTGTTTTGGTGAGTTCATATTGAACTCTTGACCTGCCACTTCATACGCAGCTTTTTCTAGCTCATCAAGGCGTTGACCAATTTCAAGCGACTGTGCAGACAGCAGCATATCATCAATATATACGCCCTTTCTTTCCATACGAGAAAGCACTGAAACAAGAGGTAATTCAATATCAGTAAATACTGATTTTAGTTTCTCATCAGCTTCTAGCTTAGCGTTTAATACATGGTGTAGGCGTAATGTGATATCTGCATCTTCAGCAGCATAAGGGGCCGCTTCATCTAACGCGATTTGGTTAAAGGTTAATTGTTTTTTACCTTTACCCGCAATTTCTTCAAATGAAATCGTGTTATGTTGAAGGTAACGCAGCGCTAGGCTATCCATATTGTGTTTACCAGCAACGCTGTTATACACATAAGACTCAAGCATTGTATCGAATTTAATGCCTTTCATTTCGATATCGTAACGCGCTAATACACTTGCATCGTATTTTAAGTTTTGACCTACTTTTGCTTTGCTGTCGTCTTCTAAATACGGCTTTAGTTGCTCTAGAACCCAATCGCGATCAAGTTGCTCTGGTGCATCAAGATAATCGTGAGCAACAGGTACATAGGCAGCTTCGCCTTCTTCAACAGCAAAAGATAAACCGATTAAATTAGCCACCATGTAATCTAGGCTATCGGTTTCAGTATCAAATGCAGCAACATCCGCATTAGTAAGTTTCTCTAGCCACACGTTAAATGCGTCTTTGGTTAAAATCGTTTCGTATTTTGAACGATCAACCTGAACGGCAATAATCACATCTTCAGGATCAGTACTTTCTGTTGCTGTATTTTTGGTAGCGCGGTTTGCCGATGTTTCATGTGAAACGATCTTACCGTCACCGCCGTCTAACACTTCTGTTAACCAACGTTTAAAATTCATTTGACCAAACATTTGGATCAGTTCATCCACATTTGGTTCTTGTTTCACTAATTCTTCTGGACGTTGATCTAATTCAACATCAAGTTTAATGGTTGCTAATTCATAAGAAAGGTAAGCCCCTTCTTTATTATCAATCAGCTTCTTCGCCATGGTTTTTGAACCACGGAAACCAAGGGGTGCAATATCATCAAGATTAGCGTAAAGCGCATCTAAACCACCAATGCCTTGTAATAATGCTGTCGCAGTTTTATCACCCACGCCAGGAACACCCGGAATGTTGTCGACCTTATCGCCCATCAGTGCTAGGTAATCAATAATAAGCTCAGGGCCAATGCCAAACTTCTCAACAACGCCTTCAGGCCCCATAACAACATTGGTCATGGTATTAATTAGCGTGACGTTTTCATCAACTAACTGTGCCATGTCTTTATCACCCGTACTAATCAGTACCGGGATACCCGCTTTTGACGCTTGAGATGCCAATGTACCAATAACATCATCCGCTTCTACGCCCGGAATTGAAATTAAAGGTAAACCCATTGCTTTAATTAGTTTATGCAGTGGTTCAATTTGGCAACGCAGATCATCCGGCATTGGCGGACGATTTGCTTTGTACTCTGGGTACATATCGTTACGGAAGGTTTTTCCTTTTGCATCGAAAATAACCGCAATACGATCGGTTTCAAATTGCTTTAACAGACTACGCAGCATATTGATAACACCATACACCGCCCCTGTTGGTTGGCCATCGCCATTAGTAAAGTTAGGTGCCGCATGATAAGCGCGGAAAAGGTATGAAGATCCATCCACTAAAATAAATGGGTTATCAGGAATGTTTGCCATGGTCGGTATTATCCAGAGATTTGATGAACTGTAAGTTTCATTTTATACCCAAGTAACTTCAAGATGCTAGTTTCCACGATAATTGCTTCGCTATCTTCTGCAAATAGCTCGTGCTTTTCTCCATCTTTTAAGAAAAAACCTTAATTCACACAAGCATCCTTTCTGTGGATAAGTCTGTTTGTAATTATTTTTTGCTTAATTAATAACTATTTTATCAATTCAAAATAAGCAAATTTAAAACTAAAAAATCAAAAACTTAGATCGCATACGACGATCCTAAAAGAGATCCTTAATTGATCATGCTTTGTGGACAATAATATTAAATCAACTCTTTTTTTGCGGAAAAACACTCAATTCATAATCATAAACATTCATTAAAAATCTGGATAACATGTCAAAAAATAAACAAAAAAAAGCGGCGTCTTCGAAAAGAAGCGCCGCTCAGCAAAAGAGAATAATGATAACCGTTAACTTAGAAACGTCACCACTACTCATGGAGCTGATTTACACTGGAAGCAATGTGAGCAATGTCGTGCCTTCTTGGAGCAATACGGGGTAAACCATAGTGCGTAGCTCCCTGAAGACAAGTTAATAATAACCATTCTCATTTGAATTGCAATAGTTAAATGAGAAAAGATCTCAACAAGATTATTAATTCTTTTATTTTCAAAAGATTAGATATAAAAAAGGTCAGCAAAATGCTGACCGTCTTCTTAAAGCACAAGCAACTATGAAACCTGCGAAGGCTGCGTTGCTAATTGATGCCCTTCAGAAGTTAACTTACGAGTTAAATAATTCAATAACATGCCATACATTGGTACAAATAGACCTAAACTGATCACCAATTTAAAGCCATAATCAACCAATGCGATCTCTGTCCAATGCTCCGCCATGAAGGCATCTGGGCTTTGATAGAAAGCAATGCTAAAGAAAGCAAGCGTATCTAATGCGTTACCAAACAATGTCGAGCACGTCGGAGCGACCCACCACTGTTTTAGCTGACGTAGACGATTAAATACGTGCACATCTAAAATTTGCCCAAGTAGGTAAGCCATAAAGCTTGCTATCGCAATACGCGCAACGAATAAATTAAACTCGCCAAGCTGGGAAAAACCTTGATACTGGCCTTCAAAAAAGACAACAGATAAGAAATACGATACCGCTAATGCTGGCAACATAACAAAGAAGATAATGCTTCTTGCCATTTTGGCACCAAAAATACGAACCGTTAAATCTGTCGCTAAGAAAATGAAAGGAAAGGTAAATGCACCCCAAGTGGTATGAAACCCAAAAATAGTAAAGGGTAACTGAACCAAATAGTTACTTGATGCAATAATTACAAGGTGGAACACTACAAGGAAGGATAAAGCGTTGCGCTGTTGCGCGGGCGTAAATGTACTCATATAAGTACCTTTTTGTCATTGGGGGCGAGGGAACCCAAATTAAACACAAAGCTAAAATTACCGTTTATTTACGTAATAACTCTAGCCAATTTTCAGGGCGGTGATTATACATTAACCGTTTTTGATCACAAGAGGCGCTTAAAACAAACCTGCGATAAACGCTAACTCCTCTTGATTCTCGGTACGAGCTAAGGCTTCTAGCCAAACAGAATTAGAGTAATGCTCAGCACGCAGCATAAATTGTGCGCCTTCAAAGTCGATTAACCAAGAATGTAAATCTGCATCCATTTGCTGCTCTGTAATTGTAGCATCCATGGCACTCACTAGCTGCTTACCTATCATTTCAAACGAATCAAAATCAAACTCTGGAATAGAAAAAATGATCCGCCCGGCGTCTTTATCAAACTCAATCACAGAAAATAAGCTCATGATTTATCCTTGTCCGGTAATGTGCATTTCAATCAGATCCAAGAATGGATCGGCGTATTTCTCTAACTTCTTCTGACCTACGCCATTTACGGCAAGCATTTCACCATAGGATGTCGGCGTAATATCAGCCATGTCCATTAAGGTCGCGTCACTGAAAACAACATAAGGGGGCAGATCATCACGATCAGCAATCGATTTACGCAATTTACGTAACTTAGCAAACAGCTGCTTATCGTAATTACGGTTATTGAGTTTCTCTGATTTTGCTGTTTTCGCCGCAATATCTAAACGCGGAACAGCAAGCTCTAAGGCTTCTTGTCCTTTTAAGATAGGACGAGCTTCTTCTGTTAATTGTAAGGTCGAGTTTCGCGTAATATTCTGCGCTAATAATCCTTTATGGATCAGCTGGCGAATAATACTCACCCAATACTCATGGCTGTGTTCTTTACCAATACCATAAGTCGATAACTTATCATGGCCATGTTCACGAATACGGGCGATCTTTAGCCCTCGGAGTACTTCCACCACATAGCCAACACCAAAACCTTGGTTTACTCGATATACACAAGATAATGCTTTTTGTGCCGCTTCTGTACCATCAAATTGTTTTGGTGGATCTAAACATACATCACAGTTACCGCAAGGCTTAGCGCTGTATTCTCCAAAGTAGTTTAATAGTACTTGGCGACGGCAAGTTTGGGCTTCAGCAAAAGCGGTCATGGCATTCAGTTTATGGCTTTCTACCAATTTTTGAGGACCTTCAGGCTTCTCTTCTACCAGTTTTCTTAGCCATACAATATCCGCAGGATCGTATAACATTACCGCTTCTGCTGGCAAACCATCACGCCCTGCTCGTCCTGTCTCTTGGTAGTAAGATTCAATGTTCTTAGGAATATCAAAGTGTGCGACAAAACGGACGTTCGATTTATTGATCCCCATACCAAAAGCAACCGTAGCGACTACTATCTGAATATCGTCTCGCTGAAACGCTTCTTGTACGTAGTTGCGCTCATCCAAATCCAAACCAGCATGATAAGCCGCCGCTCGAATATGATTGTTGCAGAGCTTTTCCGTCAGCATTTCTACTTTTTTACGACTGCCACAATAGATCACACCACACTGGTTTTTCTGTGTGGCAAGATAACGAACAATTTGGCTTACTGGCTTGTGTTTTTCTAATACCGTATATCGGATATTTGGGCGGTCAAAACTGCCCAAATATTCATGAGGATTCGGTAAAGAGAGACGATTTAAAATGTCTTTACGCGTAGCATCATCAGCTGTCGCGGTTAAGGCCATAATAGGAACAGCAGGAAAGCGTTGTTTGATTTGGCCAAGAGAGGCGTATTCTGGACGGAAATCATGCCCCCATTGTGAAATACAGTGCGCTTCATCAACAGCGATCATACATAGGTTTAAGGACTCTAAACGATCCATAAAATCACGCATCATCACGCGCTCAGGAGAAACATACAACATTTTCACCTGACCCGAATTCACACGATTCCAAATCGCTATTTGTTCTTCGCGATCAATGGTTGAGTTTAAACACTCCGCTCTTACCCCATTGGCTTTAAGCTGATCAACTTGGTCTTTCATTAATGAGATTAAAGGAGAAATAACCAAGGTTAGCCCTTCAAAAACCAACGCGGGAATTTGATAACACAGAGATTTACCACCACCTGTTGGCATAATAACGAGGCTGTCTTTACCATCAAGAACGACATTAATGACTTCTTCTTGTCCAACACGGAATTCTTGGTAGCCAAACACGTCTTTTAAAACGGTATAACTTGGCGATACCTGTTCCATTAACTGCTCTGCGATAATGCTGGACATAAAAAACTCATCAATACTATGGGAGGCTTATTCTACCTATGGTTATTGGTGAGGAAAAGAGCAATAGGAAAATACTAGGCACATTCGACACTCCACTCTATACTTCGTCGCATAATAACGCCTACAAGGTGTGATCATAAAAACATCTTATTATTACAATACTTCATTAAGAGTTTGCTTATGCCAGCCACAGAACTCGAACAACAGCGCACTCGCCAGGGTGTTTTTTTTGCTCTTGGTGCTTACACCATATGGGGCATTGCACCTATTTATTTTAAAACCATCAGTGAAGTTTCGCCTTTTGAGATTTTAAGCCACCGTGTGATTTGGTCTTTCTTTTTTCTGGCAGGATTACTGTTTCTATCTAAAGGTTGGAAAACCGTTTCTAATACGTTAAAAGATAAGAAAAAAATGGCTTATCTGGCAACTACAGGATTATTAATAGGGACTAACTGGCTCATCTTTATTTGGGCTGTTACCACCAATCATATGTTGAATGCCAGCCTTGGGTATTTTATCAACCCCATTTTTAACGTCATGCTAGGAATGGTTTTCTTGGGTGAGCGATTACGCAAACTACAGTGGCTTGCAGTTACTTTTGCCGTCATTGGTGTGATTATTCAGCTAGTCACTTTTGGCTCTATCCCTATCGTTGCATTAGCACTAGCTTGTAGTTTTGGTTTTTATGGCTTATTACGTAAAAAAGTAGCGATGGATGCACAATCAGGCTTATTTATTGAAACCTTAGTCATGCTACCTATTGCTGCTGTTTATTTATTATTTATTGCAGACTCCCCAACCTCAAACTTTGCAGCAAACCCAATTACCCTAAACTTATTACTCGTTGCTGCGGGCATTATTACCACGGTACCTCTACTTTGTTTTACCGGTGCTGCTACACGATTAAAACTATCAACGTTAGGTTTTTTCCAATACATAGGACCAAGTTTAATGTTTATTCTTGCGGTAGGACTTTACGGAGAGGAGTTCAGTGCAGATAAGGCAATTACCTTTGTCTTTATTTGGGCTGCTCTGATTGTATTTACTACCGATGCTATCTTGTTCAGAAAGAAAAAGAAGAAGATCAGCCATTAGTTTTGATATTACGTTAATAAAAAAGAGAGCAAATTCGCTCTCTTTTTTTATTTTTAAATCACTTAAATTACAGCGATTCTAATTTAGCGTATTGAGTGACTAACCACTTAATCCCTTCGCCATTAAAAGCAACTTGAACACGACCTTGTGGACCTGCACCTTCAAAGTTAATAATGGTTCCTTCGCCAAATTTAGGATGCTTCACTCGCTGACCTAACGCATAACCCGTTTCATTAAAGTTATTATTTACCGCTTTTTGACCAAAACGACTGTCTGAAGACGCGCCCTGCGAGCCATAGCTACCGTATGAGCCGGTACGGCTGACTTTCGCTTTCATGCGTACTTCTTCTACGCATTCCGTTGGGATCTCTTTAATAAAGCGTGATGGTTTATGGTATTTATCTTGGCCATACAAACGACGCATTTCTGCATACGTAATATAAAGCTTCTCCATTGCACGTGTCATACCAACATAACAAAGGCGACGCTCTTCTTCTAAACGCCCCGCTTCCTCTGCTGACATTTGGCTTGGGAACATGCCTTCTTCAACACCGACCATAAACACCAATGGGAACTCTAACCCTTTAGCACTGTGCAGTGTCATCAGTTGTACGGCATCTTCAAACTCATCCGCCTGACCTTCACCCGCTTCTAATGCTGCATGAGTTAAGAAAGCAGTGAGATCAGTCATCTCTTCTGCTTCTTCTGGCTTATCAAACTGACGAGTTGCGGTTACCAACTCTTCCAAGTTCTCAATACGTGCTTTTGATTTTTCGCCTTTCTCTTGCTCATACATAGCAAACAGACCCGAGCTTTTAATCACTTGGTCAGTTTGTTCATGCAGACGACAGTCACGAGTATCGTCTTCTAGTGCATTAATTAGCTCGATAAAACGACTTAATGCACCAGCAGCACGACCCGGTAATACTTGCTCTTCAATTAAAGCGATACTCGCTTGCCACATGGTTGCACCACGCTCACGAGCAGCAAAACGAACCGTCTCTAATGTCTTATCACCTAAACCACGCGTTGGCGTATTTACGACACGCTCAAACGCAGCATCGTCATTACGGTTATTCATTAAACGCAAGTAAGACAAAGCATCTTTAATCTCTTGTCGTTCGAAGAATCGCATACCTCCGTAAATTCGGTACGGTAAGCCTGCTTGAATTAACGCTTCTTCAAGAACACGAGACTGGGCGTTATTACGGTATAGGAAAGCAGAGTCTTCCAATGCGCCACCGTTATCACGCCACTCTTTAATTTTACCTACTGCAAAACGCGCTTCGTCTAATTCGTTATACGCCGAATAGATAGAGATTAAGTCCCCTTCAACCCCTTCAGTCCATAATTTCTTGCCCATGCGTTCAGTGTTGTTACTGATCAATTCATTGGCAGCATTTAGGATATTGGCAGTTGAACGGTAGTTTTGCTCTAGGCGAATGGTTTTTGCACCAACAAATTCATCTAAGAATTTTTGAATGTTTTCAATCTGCGCACCACGCCAACCATAAATCGATTGGTCATCATCACCCACGATCATCACATTACAATCTGAGCCAGCCATCATGCGTAACCACGCATATTGAATGTTGTTGGTATCTTGGAATTCGTCGACCAAAATATGCTTAAAGCGCGCTTGGTAATGCTCACGAATATGCTTGTGATCACGCAGTAGTTCATGAGCACGAAGAAGAATTTCAGCAAAGTCGACTAAACCAGCACGATCACATGCTTCTTGATAAGCGGTATATACTTTTAGCCAAGTCTGAGCGATAGGATCATTAAAAGTGTTAATTTGATGCGGACGCAAACCTTCATCTTTTTTGCCATTAATGAACCATGCCGCTTGGCGAGCTGGCCAGTTCTTATCATCTAGATTCTGGGCTTTGATCAAGCGTTTTAATAAACGTTGTTGATCGTCCGAATCGATAATTTGAAAGCCTTCAGGCAATTTTGCATCAAGATAATGAGCGCGAAGAATACGGTGACAAATACCGTGGAAAGTACCATTCCACATACCGCCAGCACTGCCATGCATTAACTCTTCAATACGACCACGCATTTCAGCGGCGGCTTTATTGGTAAAGGTTACTGACATGATTGAGAAAGGAGACGCTTGTTCGATTTGCATTAACCATGCGATACGATGCACAAGTACTCGAGTTTTACCACTACCGGCACCCGCAAGCACAAGCATGTTTTCTAACGGAGCGGCTACGGCTTCGCGTTGTTTGTCATTAAGACCATCAAGAAGAAAAGAAACGTCCATCACATCACACTGGTTATTTATACATGTGAGTGAAGTATATACTGAAATGAAGTGAGACCCAAACGCCGAGGGGGGATTTGCCTTTAATTGAGCAAAGCTAAGACTGACTTCGACTTAGCTTATGTGCCTTCGCTTTAGTTTATAAGAAAGCTTAGGCCTGTTTTGCCTTACATTGTTGCTGTCCACTACGGTAAGGTAAAATAGAGGTCTCTTGCTCACCATTAGAGACCACTTCATAAAACTGAGGTAAATTGAAGTTCACTTTATCTGGATTCGCTAAATCGACATTATTACGGCTTGAGGTGTAATAATGGTTAATGCTGTTTACCATGTCATCTTTACTGCCATAACATTGATGGTAAATCTCAACCTTATTCTCTTCATCTAAGACATAGATATTAAAGCCTTCATCTTCACTATCATCAAAGAAAAACTGAATTAAGCCTTCACTTGCAAACGAATCCACTGCTTCTGGAATAACAATACCACTGCTATCGCCAAGAGGAATAGTCGTTGAACCAATCGCTTTATTGGTTGAAATACTCGAGTAGAATTGTACCGAATCTTCTAATTTCTGAATAGATACACCACGACGCTCAAAGAACAAGCCATACATGGTCGAGCCAATCTTTATGCCTTTAAAACGACGACGTTTTTCGTTGTTTTCAATGGGTTTTAGACGAAGTTCGATACACTCAGCCAGCAATTGATAAATATTATTGCGAATAATACCGCGCATCTGTTTGCTGTAGCAGAAAACATCCACCGATTCAGGACGTGTTGCGTCTTGGTGCATTTTACATAGTACGGTTTTAAGCGCATCTAGAATGGCGGTCTCACCACTAAAGTTAAGCGTTCTAACTTCATGCCATGAATTACGGTACACCAAGTCGACACTGCCGATCAGATTATTCTGCTCACTACCACAACTGAAAATATCCGCATCCGTCTGATTCATACGTTCAGGCTTCATCTTCAATGTTTCTGTTGGGTCATTTTCTAAATTAATAAAAATAGAAAGCTGGCGAACTTCACATGGACTACCCAACTCTTCTTTGGTTGGCTGTGGCATATGAACAGAAAAGGTATTTCTTAAATCACTGACCATTTGATAGAACTTATCAATGTTCAAATCAGCCTGACGAACAACCGCATCTAAACGCGTTGATTCGGTTAGTAAGCCATTAAAAAATGCCCATGCCACTAACTTACTCAAATATCGGTTATGTTCTAGGTGCTTCGCTCCCATTAATTCTTTTGCTATTAATGGTTTTTTATAAACATACCAACCCGCTTTATTAATACCGCCATCTTGCACTTCAACGAAGCTCAAATCTGCTTCATGCAAGTCTGGGGTAATTTGTGGGTTCAGCAAGGTCACCTTGCCTGGCAACTCTTCAAATGCCGCATACAGCTTACGAGCAAGAATACTAATATCTTCAGGGCTAATCGACGACGTTATATCATTATTACGCGCAAAACGGATCAAGTTACGATAACTTTGCATTAACGCTTCGAGTAAGTCGTTATGCGATTTTTTAACTTGTTCTACCTTCCATGTACGACGAGAATCAAGCTCAACAATCGTTGCTTGAGACCATCCCCACTGAGTCGTCAATTCTGTTAGCGCTTTACGACGCCATTCAACAGAGCCTTGCCCTTGACGACGAGACAGTTTCTCATGGGTTTTAAGGTAGAAACTACGGCGTACTAATTCTAAACGAGCCGGATCATTGGTTCGCTCAAGATAACGCGTCACTTTTTCTAGCATCAGATAATACGCATCCATACCGTAGAGATCAGGCTCATCGGCAAAGAATCGACGTTTACTATCAATGCTTAATAATTGAGTGTGTGGGTATTCCCAAGAATAGGCTTCTAATAAGATCGCTTTTAACACCGACTTAAACGGTGAATCGATACTTTTATAGAGTTGCCATAAGCTAGAGCCAAAATACTCTTCTGCAGGAATATGGTTTAAGCGGCCAAAATCAATCCACTGATCTCTTTTGATGATACCTTGGGAACATAATTGCTCAACATATTCATCATAGCTTTCTTCCATTTCTGGTGGAATAATTTGCCATAATAGTTGCTGTCCACCGAGACATACTGCCGTTCGATAGAATTCATCTAGCAATAATAAGTGCTGAGAAGAACCACAGTTATCGCCCGTCATCTCTTCTGAATAAGCTTCACGAAAGCGGCTTTGTTCCATTAAGAAAAAGTTTGCTTCAATGTAAAACTGCTCTGCCCACTCTGTTAGAGCATTACATTTTTGCTGCAATAATACTTTTTTCTCTGCGGGAAGATCTTCTGGAATACAGACCCATATATCAAGGTCACTGCCAATGGTTTGGCCAATAGAAGAGGTACTACCCATAGAATACAAACCAAGGATACAGCCCTGATTAGAGGTAGATAAAGGATAACGAAGCGTCAGTTGAGCCATCCACTCACGCTGCTTCTTATTTGCATGAAACTGTTTAATACCACTAGGTGCACCTTCAATAAAACCCGGAAGCTCCGAGTGATTGAAATGCAACAATAATGGCAATTGATGGAATATCTCTTGCCCGAGTGGTTTCATTAATGCCAGTGCACGCTCTATACGTTGTTCAGTAAGGCGTTGTTGTCTAGCAATTAAAGTTTCAATATAGGTTTGCAAATAGAAAGCCTAGCTCATCTTTGTCATCACTGATGACGGTTAATATTGAATATCATTTATTCAATACCGACTGTAAAACGTGATCAAGATAACACTTTTCATTATGCTCGTAAAGTTTACACGCTTACAACAATATGGGTGTCCATACCATTTCGGTGTCGTTTTTAACCTATAATCACACTGTTGTCATCCTGTATTTTCACCTCACCCTCAAGTAGTGGTAGGATAAGGTAATTATTTTGATCGGATACTACTATGTCACAGCAATTACCAGTTCGAATTGCCACTCGCAAAAGCCCTCTGGCTCTATGGCAAGCACACTTTGTTAAAGATGCACTGCAAACACTTCACCCAGGTTTGGAAGTAGAATTAGTTACAATGGTAACTAAAGGCGACATCATTCTTGATACGCCATTAGCAAAAGTAGGCGGAAAAGGATTATTCGTAAAAGAACTTGAAGTGGCTATGTTAGAAGGCCGTGCTGACCTTGCGGTTCACTCAATGAAAGATGTTCCTGTTGAGTTTCCTGAAGGCTTAGGCTTAGTGACGATTTGTGAGCGTGAAGACCCGCGTGATGCATTCGTCTCTAATACTTACAACTGTATTGAAGACTTACCATTGGGTTCTGTTGTTGGTACCTGTAGCTTACGTCGTCAATGTCAATTACAAGAAGCTCGCCCTGACTTAATCATTAAAGAACTACGTGGCAACGTAGGCACTCGTCTACAAAAATTAGATGACGGTAATTATGATGCGATCATTCTTGCGTGTGCAGGCCTTATCCGTCTTGGTCTAGAAGATAGAATCAAAAGCTCAATTGAACCAGAACAATCGTTACCTGCGGTTGGTCAAGGTGCAGTGGGTATTGAAACGCGTTTGGACGATACTCGCATTCGCGCTTTACTTGAACCACTAAACCACCCAGAAACCGCACATCGAGTGTTGTGTGAGCGTGCTATGAATAACCGCCTTGAAGGTGGCTGTCAGGTTCCTATCGGTAGCTACTCTCTTATCGATGGTGACCAAATTTGGTTACGTGCCTTAGTTGGTGAGCCAGATGGTTCTATCATGGTTCGTGGTGAAATTACAGGGCCGGTATCAGACGCAGAAGCATTGGGTACACAACTGGCAGAGCAGTTACTTAACGATGGCGCGAAAGATATTTTAGATCGCCTTTACGCTGACGCCTAACGATGACGATTTTGGTGACTCGCCCAGAGCAAGAGAGCCAAGCATTGTGTGATGCCCTTAATCAATTAGGGCATCCTGCTATTTCTCATCCTCTGTTAACCATTCACCCCGGTAAAGAACTCTCTCAACTCCCAGAACTTTTCTCACCACTTTCTGATGGGGATTTCCTTATTGCGGTCAGTCAGCACGCTGTCGAACACACTCAAGATTACTTGCAACACCATCAAATCGAGTGGAAAAAAGGGCTAAATTATCTTGCTGTTGGTCAAAAGAGCGCCCAACACCTCAGAACCTATATTTCAGATACAGTACACTTCCCAACACCGAGCGACAGTGAACATTTATTAGCGCTTCCAGTGCTAAACCGTGTGTCAGGTAAGAAAGTACTTATTTTACGAGGAAACGGGGGACGTGACCTAATTTATCAAGCACTTGAAGCTCTCGGTGCAGAAGTAAATTACTGTGAAGCTTATCAACGTAAAATGACGCCTTTTGATGGCAAACTCAACGCCAAAAAATGGCAATCACAAAATATCAATACCATAATTATTACCAGCGGAGAGCAACTGTCGTTTTTCACCTCTCAATTTGCTGGAACAGATTTAGATTGGGTACTGCACTGTCGATTGTTAGTGCCTAGCGAACGAATTAACCAACTTGGACAACAACTTGGTTATCAACATATTGAAACGGTTGGCGGAGCCTCTAATTCCGACTTGCTGCACTATATCAGTGAGCATCATCATGATGGGATTTCAAATGACAAAAAATAATAATAAACCACAGACTGCAGAAGAAACAGAACTGGTTTCCTCTTCTCCTGCAATAGAAAAAGAACAGAAGAAAACAGAGCAAACACCACCACAATCAACGACAAAAACAGACGCATCTGTTGATAAAAAAAGTCGTCGCCTAGGCACTGTTGCTATTATTATCTCTATCCTGTTGAGTGGCGGAACCTTCTTGGCATCTCAACAACAAACAACACAACAGCAAATTAAAATCGCTCAGCTTGAACAACAACTCAAGGCAGCTGATAGCACTTTTGATGCAAAACTGGTCACCGCAGAGCAGCGTATTACCGATAAAGCAGACGAAATCGTTCGTAAAGCAACAGTATTAATGCAACAGCAAGATAAAAGCATTGCGAGCCTACAATTGGCGATTGCTGATGTGCAAGGTCGTCGCCCGAATGACTGGCTACTTGCTGAAGCCGATTACTTAGTAAAAATGGCTGGTCGTAAACTGTGGCTTGAACATGATGTGGTGAGCGCTACCCGCTTGATGGAAAATGCCGACCAACGAATCTCTGCACTAAACGACCCAAGCTTAACCCCTCTACGCCGTGCAATGGCTAATGACATTGCGACATTAAAAGCCATTCCTCTTATTGACCGTGATGGGTTAGTTCTTAAACTGAATAGCCTTGAACAACAGATTAATCAATTACCATTAGCCAGTGCGATTCTTCCTGAAGCCAATGCGATTGAGAAAAAAGAAGTGTCAACCAATATCAATGATTGGCAATCGAACCTAATGCAATCACTGGATGACTTCGCAGGACACTTTATTACTTATCGTGTGCGTGAAGGCAATGTCATCCCATTACTAAGTCCTGAGCAACACTTCTACCTAACAGAAAACATTAAAGGTAAATTGCTACTGGCTTCAAAAGCGTTATATCGAGAGCAAAGTGAAGTGTACGCAACCGCTTTAGAAAGTGCGAAATTATGGTCTTCACAATATTTCCAACAAGATGACCCAGCAGTAAAAAGCTTTATGGCTCAGTTGGATTCCTTAGCAAAATTCAAAGTCGATGTGCGCTATCCACAAAAGCTTAAAACTCAAGCGCTACTGTCTGATTTCATCTCTGAGCGCCTACGTCGTAACGTCCAATCCATTGGCGAAACGCAAGTAAAAACAGAGTCAGCAAAGAAAGCTCTTGTTCCTGAAAAGCAAGCAAGTGTAGAAAATACCACGGAAGGAGATAAATCATGATCCGATTACTTCTTCTGGCCATTGTCTTAGTCGGTGGATTAATCGTAGGGACGACATTTGCCGACCAACAAGGTTATGTGCTTATTTCTGTGGCTGATACTACGATTGAAATGAGCCTAACCACATTGGTTATCTTTATTGCAGCCTTGATCGCAGGGTTATTTTTATTAGAAATACTGGTAAAACGCATTCTTTCTGTTGGTAATTTTACTCGCGGTTGGTTCAGTGCTCGTCACTTACGTAAAGCGCGTTACAACACCTTTAAAGGTATGATCAAACTGCATGAGGGGGAATGGAAAGAAGCGGAACGTCTAATCACTAAAGGTGGTCGCCACAACGACTTTCCATTATTGAATTACCTTGCAGCAGCAGAAGCCGCTCAGGGTCGTCAACAAATAGAGCTGCGTGATCGCTACCTACAACTGGCTTCTGAACAATCAGACAGTACACTAGCGGTAGCGCTAACAAGTGCGAAATTACAAATGCGTGAAGAAGAGTATGAACGCGCCCTTGCTACTCTTCAGTCAGTCAAAGTCGATTACCCACGTAATCCTGTTTTGCTTGAGCTACTTAAAGAGTGTTATTTGGCACTTAATGAATGGCAAGCCCTAAAGAACATCATTCATCCTTTAACTAAGGCGAATCTTATTTCGGAACAGCAAGCGTTAGAACTGGAAGAGAAAGCGGAATGTGGATTAATGGCCTTTATCGCAACCAATAAAGGCACAGCTGGCTTATTAGAGCATTGGAATACGTTGCCTAAAAAACTAAAAAAACACGTTCCTGTTTTAATCTGTTTAATCAAACAATTACACGAGCGTAAAGCAGACTCTGAAGCTTATATTATCCTGCGTGATAACTTGAAGAAACGTACGGATGATCGCCTAGTCGCACTCTTACCTACGTTGAATCTGGCTGATTATCATCCTGCAACCGTATTACTAGAAAACATGGCCAATTACGACGTTCGTAACCCTGTTATTCAAAGTACGCTTGGCCAGCTATATATGCGCACAGAAAAATGGCAGCCCGCACGCGACCACTTTGAAGCGGCATTAGAGGTGCGTGAAGATATGTCTGATTACGCCTACCTTGCACGAGTGCTAGATAAGCAAAACCGTAAACAAGCAGCAGCGGACTTATCTCGTAAAGCACTGACTATGGTTGATGATACAGAGTAATACAAAAGTAATTTATACCCATAAAAAATGCCACTATTACAGTGGCATTTTTATTTGTATTAACTAAAGCTAAATTAGATAAAAGCGAACGCATCACCAAATAACTGTTCTTTCTTCGCTTGTTTTTCTGTGGTGAATTGCTCACGCGCAGCACCGGCCATCTCAAAACGACCTGCAATGTAGATATCCATCTCTGCTAATGAGTTAAAATCTTCTTTTACCGCTTCAAGTACATTACCCGTTTTGCCTGTCCAGCCTTCTGCTTTCTCGACAACGGGAACAAAGGTAATGTGCTCATGCGCTGCAGCAATGGTTTCAATTTCTGCTTTTGCGTATAGCTGACATTCATCACGGCCACCCCAATATAGGAAGATTGGTTTTTGAATGTTTTGGCTAATGCTGTGGTCTAAAATCGAACGCACGTAACTAAAACCGGTACCACCTGCGATTAACAGCATTGAGCGCTCACTGTCTTCACGGATCCACGCTTCACCATGAGGGGCATCAATTTGAATATCACTGCCGTTTTCTAATGCAGCTTTCATTGATTCAACCACTTCACCTGCATAAGCATTGTGCTCTGCGGCACCAATGTGTAGTTCAATTTCACCTTCATGACGACACGGACTGCTCGCGATTGAGAATGGGCGCTTGTCTTTCTCTCCCATCACTACCATGAGGTATTGGCCTGCTTTGAATTCTACTGGTTGTTCTGGGTGAAGTAATATTTGAAAAGTATTACAAGCCAATGGCTTGATAGACTTTACTTTGCAATTGATTGGCATGACTTTCCTTTTTCAGCTGATACCTACTTAACATGGTATTTATACGCTGTCATTATTATGTGTATTGAGCATTAAGCTCTAATTATACGGGGAGGATTTATTCTAACAACAGCACTAAATCACTTTTTGCTGTTGCCTGACACGCAAATACCCACCCTTCTTGTTGTTCTTTGTCGGTTAGAAGTGGTTCTAAATCGTATTCGATTTCTCCTTCTAACTTTTTACATAGACACATAGCACATGCACCTACCTGGCATCGATTTGGGTAGTTTATCCCCGCCTCTAATGCTGCATCTAAGATGGTCTGTCCTTCTTCGATGCTGAATTCTTTTTGTTGTGGTAATAATACTATTCTGTTCATTAAACGTTAACCCCAAAGGAGAATATAGTTACTTTCTAAAAGCTAATAAAAAATCATTACAAAACCGTTTTCATTTCGTGATATTTACTATAGAAATTAATAGTGAAATAAAATAGGATCTTTTTATATATTATTAGTATGCAAATACTATTATTTATTCCCTATTAAATTAACATACGGTTACATTATATGTTTACCTTTAGTTTCAAAAAAAAACAGACCTCTGAACCTACTTCAGACCATCAGTTCAATATTATTCAAACAAATATCACCGAAAAAGATAATGAAATAAAAGAACTTAAATCTTCTGAATCTTCGTTATACAACGACTTGAAAAATCAAAATGAATTTATTTCTCAACTGTTATTTTCAATTGAACCTATTGATAGAATTAGAACTAATATTGCCACTGCAGCAGAAAACTTAAACGCTCACCTATCTCAACATATTACCGAAAATCGAGATGGTATTAATATTTTAAATGAATTTCGACAAATATTAATATCACTTTCATCTCAAATAAAAATTAATAATGACTTACTTAATACTTTAAAAATAAATTCAGAAGACATAACCAAGTTTATTGTCACGATCAATAATGTTTCAGACCAAACCAATTTATTAGCACTAAATGCAGCTATTGAAGCAGCAAGAGCTGGTGAACACGGTCGCGGGTTCTCTGTCGTTGCTAATGAAGTCCGTCAGTTAGCACGAAGTGCCAATGAAGCCGCCAAGCAAATTGAAAATGTCGTTCATGAAATCAATAAAAATACTCTCACTTGTCATCAAAACTCAACACTTATCGAGAAGCAATGTGAGTCTTTAGATCGAAAAGTAATAACACTTATCGATATTATTACAAATTTAATGACTAATACTGAACAACTCTACAATCTAGCAGATGAAAGTTATACTTCAATTTTCTTACGTCTTGTTCAACTTGATCATGTCGTTTGGAAAGTTAATGTTTATAAAAAGATTCAAAATAACGATCTAAATAAGATAGATACTCCTAACCATCATCAATGCCGCCTTGGCCAGTGGTATGACACAGGAAGAGGTAAAGCGCTTTTTTCTCATTGTGAGTCTTATAAACAACTCCTCACACCTCATGCTAGAGTTCATAATTTTGGGCAAAAGGCTTTACAAGCCTACGCAGAGCACAATGATATTCAGGGAATGGAATATATAAAAGAGATGGAAAATGCGGCAAACGATGTTATCCATATTTTAAATGCATTAGAAGCTGAAATAATCCAAGTAAAACAAAAAAGATAAATCTAAAAATAAAGCAGCCATATTAGACTGCTTTATTTTATATAAATCGATCGAGTATTCCCATCTGATCCCAAATAGCATCAATTTTAGCGACGACTTCTGGGTCTTTCTTGATTGGTGTTCCCCACTCACGAAGACATTCACCTTCCCATTTATTGGTTGCATCTAATCCCATTTTTGAGTGACCGAGCCCGTCTTGCAAAAAGAGCGTATCTCTCGCAGGATCCATTCGTGTGGTTACCGCCCAAATGATGTCATTCCAATCACTCACATTGACATCATCATCACACACGATCACAAATTTGTTCTCTTCAAATTGAGACCAAATGGCATCCATGATTTTCTTAGCATTGCCTGCAGCCTGTTTATTGATGGATACAACCACCATACTGGCATTGTCATTCTGCAAATGAATTTCAATCATCTCAGGACACATTTTGGTTATTTCAGCGATACACCCTTCAATCTGCTCACTGCTTGTGAATGAACATTCCACGTTTGGTGATAATGCTAATTCTGCATCCCATTTTTTGGTGATATCTAAGCCCATCTTTGAGCCCAAACCAGCTACTGGTGAAGCAAAATCTAGTGAATCGATTGGCGTGTTCTCTATCATCAAACTATCACGTGATGGGTCCATATGCTGAGACATTGCTGCTGTCACTTGTGACCAATCTCGTGCGTTAACATCCTCATCACACACTAATACAAATTTGGTGTACATGAACTGACGCAAGAACGACCACACGCCCATCATCACGCGTTTGGCATGACCCGGATATTGTTTCTTCATCGTCACTACCGCCATGCGGTACGAACACCCTTCAGGTGGCAGATAAAAATCAATAATTTCAGGAAATTGCTTTTGTAAGATCGGCACAAACACTTCATTTAATGCCACACCTAATACCGCGGGTTCATCAGGTGGACGACCCGTATATGTACTGTGATAGATAGGCTCTTTACGCATGGTAATGTGCGTTACGGTAAATACATGATGTTTTTCAACTTCGTTATAGTAACCGGTATGATCACCATAAGGGCCTTCATCGGCAAATTCTGTTGGGTCGATATAGCCTTCAAGTACAATTTCAGCACTGGCTGGGACTTCTAAATCGTTACTAATCGACTTAGTAATTTCAGTTCGACTACCACGCAGAAGACCTGCAAATGCGTATTCAGATAAGGTATCAGGGATAGGCGTTACCGCGCCAAGAATGGTGGCAGGATCGGCACCAAATGCAACAGAGACAGGGAAAGGTTCACCTGGATTCGTTTCCATCCAGTCACGCAAATCAAGCGCACCACCGCGGTGAGCAAGCCAACGCATGATAACTTTGTTTTTACTCAGTTTCTGTTGACGATAAATACCCAGATTCTGACGTTTCTTATTTGGGCCTTTAGTGATGGTTAAACCCCAAGTTAATAGCGGTGCGACATCATCTGCCCAACAACTCATTACGGGGATTTTATCTAAATCGACCTCATCACCTTGCCAAACAATCTGTTGGCAATTGGCCTTGCGAATATTCTTGGTTGGCATATTCAATACTTGTTTGAATACTGGCAGTTTATCTAAAGCATCTTTAAAACCCTTTGGTGGCTCTGGCTCTTTTAGATACGCTAATAATTTTCCCACTTCACGCAGCTCAAGAACGTCCTTACGACCCATACCAATCGCAACACGTTCAGCAGTACCAAATAAGTTCGTTAATACAGGAATATCGTAACCGGTAGGATTTTCGAATAGCAATGCTGGACCACCCGCTCGTAAAGTACGATCGCTGATCTCTGTCATTTCATAATGCGGGTCAATGGGGTGTGAAATGCGTTTTAACTGTCCGATCTGTTCTAAGTGATCGAGAAAATCACGTAAATCCTTATATTTCATCGCTATCTACTGTCGTGAAGTTTGAATAGATTATACCCAACCCAATTCAAACTCACACTCTCTATTTACTTTTGCCAATCAAGCTCGTGATTAGCGTTGCGATAACGCTAATCTTACGTGTTGCTTGCGAACTTTATTGCGTGTTGTTGACAGGCTTTCTAACCACGATGTATGGCCATAATTAGCAAGATGCATTGCCACTGCACCGCCGTCTTGAATATGATCAATTTTGGCTAATAAAAACTGTTGAACATCTTGAGGAAGAGGATGCAACTGAGCTAATGAAGCAAAAGCATTCTGTTTTAAAGATGGGTTATTGGTTGCTGACATTAATTGCTGAGTCGCAAATGGATCGGGAGCGATACTAGATAAACGCTCAAGCTCTGCAATACTGTGTTGATCGGTACGCATTTTCCATAAGATTTTATACACATCACTGCTTTGAGACAATTGAGCAAGGCGCACCATTACCTCAGTCGTTGGTAACCAAACAGACAAAGGATCATCGATAATTTGTGATACAAGATAATCTAGCGCTTCAGGGGTTAAGCTATCCAATTCAGCTAAGACAATCGATTGACGAACACGAACCTCATGAGGCTCACCCACTAGCCATTCAGACAACACCAAACGTCTCTCTTCAGCGGCAAGAATAAAATCTAATACCTGTTGGTCTTTTTTCATTTGGTTTAGAACACGCGAAGCTATACTAGAATAATCAAACGCTAACTTAGTCACCACATACCCATTACCTTGATCTTTAATGGTATAAGTTGGATGAATAGCCAATTGTTCTTTCAGCCAAATGGTCCCCTTAGGGCTTAATATCAGATTTTTTTGTTCTATTTGCTGTATCAACATGAAGCGAACGGCTTCTTGCTGTGGCATAGAGAGACGATTAAGAGAAAAGTTGAGTGTGATGATATCGCCATCAATCAAATATTGATGCAGTTCATCGACCTTCTTATTGAGCAGCTGATCAACCAGCAAGCTATTGATGAAGCTTGGTTGAACATCAGATGCCGAGACCTGACTCGTCAGCAAACTTGCAGAGAGGAGGATCGATGCTAACAGTCCTTGTCGCATATGTTACTCCTTGATATAAACTAAGTTGATATTCCTTATCAAGCTTAGTACAAATGATAATGCCGTTAAATTAACAAAAACTCAACAAAAAACGCTACCTAAATAGGCAGCGTTTCATTATTTATTGACCTTGGTACCAATGATTGAGTTAAGTATCAATTATTGACGACGCATCGCATCAAAGAATTCGTCATTAGTCTTCGTCATTGATAACTTATCAATTAGGAATTCCATTGCGTCAGTCTCGCCCATTGGGTGAACAATCTTACGCAAGATCCACATTTTCTGTAGCTCATCCGGCTTAGTTAATAACTCTTCACGACGAGTACCTGAACGGTTGAAATCAATCGCTGGGAATACACGTTTTTCCGCAATCTTACGGTTTAAGTGTAATTCCATGTTACCTGTACCTTTAAACTCTTCGTAGATAACTTCATCCATTTTAGAGCCAGTATCAACAAGTGCTGTTGCGATGATAGTTAAGCTACCACCTTCTTCAACGTTACGTGCCGCACCGAAGAAACGCTTAGGACGGTGAAGTGCGTTAGCATCCACACCACCAGTAAGAACTTTACCAGATGATGGGATTACGGTGTTGTATGCACGAGCTAGACGAGTAATAGAGTCAAGTAAGATAACCACGTCTTTCTTATGCTCAACAAGACGTTTTGCTTTCTCGATAACCATCTCAGCAACTTGTACGTGACGAGACGCAGGCTCATCAAACGTAGACGCAACTACTTCACCTTTAACTAGGCGTTGCATCTCAGTTACTTCTTCTGGACGTTCGTCGATAAGTAGAACCATCAACTCACACTCAGGGTGGTTATGCGCAATACTTTGAGCAATGTTTTGAAGCAACATTGTTTTACCCGCTTTTGGCGGAGCAACAATCAGACCACGTTGGCCACGGCCAATTGGTGATGCTAAATCAAGAACACGCGCTGTAATGTCTTCTGTTGAACCATTACCACGCTCCATGCGTAAACGATCATTCGCATGTAAAGGAGTAAGGTTTTCAAAAAGGATTTTGTTACGAGCATTATCAGGACGATCATGGTTAACTGCGTTTACTTTAAGAAGTGCAAAGTAACGTTCGCCATCTTTCGGTGGACGAATCTTTCCAGAAATCGTGTCACCAGTACGCAAGTTAAAGCGACGAATTTGGCTTGGAGACACATAAATGTCATCCGGACCAGCCAAATAAGAACAATCTGCTGAACGAAGGAAACCAAAGCCATCTTGAAGAATCTCAAGAACCCCATCTCCAAAGATGTCTTCACCGCTTTTCGCATGTTGCTTAAGGATGGAGAAGATGATGTCTTGTTTTCTTAGACGAGCTAGGTTTTCTAGGCCTAATGATTCGCCAAGAGCAACAAGATCCGATACAGGTCGGTTTTTAAGTTCAGTAAGATTCATAGTGGTAGGTAGTTGTTTAGTCAAAATCAGATTCTGTCTTTAGTTGATTTAAGAATGGATGACCTTCGAGCTCGGTCAAGAAATGAAATCGTATGAATTACGCGCGATAAATTATCACTTATTCGCTTTTTAGTCTAGGGGATTCCCCTTAATTTCTGAGCTTAGCTTAGCTCAGATAAAACAAAACCGCACATAATTTCTCATTATATGCGGTTCTATCTGCTTTAATGCTGTCCTATATTACAGGTTTGCATCAAGAAACTCTTTAAGTTGAGTCTTAGAAAGTGCACCCACTTTCGTTGCAGCTACGCCGCCATCTTTGAAAAGAAGCAGTGTTGGAATACCGCGAATACCAAACTTTGGTGGTGTTCCTGCATTCTGATCGATATTTAATTTACCAATCGTTAATTTGCCTTCGTACTCGTCAGCAATTTCGTCCAAAATAGGAGCAATCATTTTACAAGGACCACACCATTCCGCCCAGAAATCTACTAATACTGGGCCTGCAGCATTGATCACACTTTCTTCAAAACCGCCATCTGTAAGCTGCAAAATTTTGTCGCTCATCGTCAACTCCAACGTTAAATTTAAAGGCTGATTTGATGATAACCAGCAAATTGATTCTCTATTTGAATGGAATCCGTTTCGTATTGCAAGCTTTAACTGATATTCTATAGCAATGAAAAAGACGCACATCACAGAGCAAAACTTTGCCGACCTAGGTTTACAGCCTCAGGTTATCGACGGTTTGAATGCAAAAGGGTTCATTAAATGTACTCCTATTCAAGCTAAGGCATTGCCGGTACTGCTCGCCGGCCAAGACATTGCAGGCCAAGCCCAAACGGGTACAGGTAAGACGCTAGCGTTCCTTACTGCTACTTTTAATCACCTATTAACGACACCTGCTCCTGAAGGTCGTAAAATTACGCAACCGCGTGCCATTATCATGGCTCCGACACGTGAATTAGCGATTCAAATCTTCAATGATGCAGAGTCACTGATCGCAAGTACGGGTCTAAAAGCCGCGTTAGCTTACGGTGGCGAACGTTACGAAAAACAACAGCAAGTGATTGAGCAAGGCGTTGATATTTTGATCGGTACTACCGGTCGTATCATCGACTTCTACAAGCAAGGTCACATTGACTTTAAGATGATCCAAGTGGTTGTTCTTGATGAAGCCGATCGTATGTTCGATCTTGGTTTTATTAAAGATATTCGCTTCATCTTCCGTCGTATGCCTGCGCCAACAGAGCGCTTGAACATGCTGTTCTCTGCTACGCTATCTTACCGTGTACAAGAGCTTGCTTTTGAACACATGCAAGAGCCAGAGCACGTTGTTGTTGAGCCAGAGCAAAAAACAGGTCATCGCATCAAGGAAGAGCTTTTCTATCCTTCAAATGATCACAAAATGGCATTACTTCAAACTCTTATTGAAGAAGAGTGGCCAGATCGCGCGATAATCTTTGCAAACACTAAGCACAAGTGTGAATCAGTTTGGGGCCACCTTGCTGCTGACAAACACCGCGTTGGTCTTCTAACGGGTGACGTTCCACAGAAAAAACGTGAGCGCATTTTAGAAGAGTTTACTAAAGGTGATGTTGATATCTTAGTAGCTACTGATGTCGCTGCTCGTGGTCTTCACATTCCACAAGTAACGCATGTATTTAACTTTGATTTACCAAACGAAGCAGAAGATTATGTTCACCGTATTGGCCGTACTGGTCGTGCTGGTGCAAGTGGTAACTCTATTAGCTTCGCATGTGAAGAATACGCAATTAACCTTCCAGCAATCGAAGAGTATATTGAGCATTCAATTCCACAATCTGATTACGACGCTTCAGCATTGCTTGAAGATTTACCTGCGCCACTACGTCTTCAACGTCGTCCGCAGCAAAATCGTCGTAACGGCAACAATAATGGTCAACGTCAAGGCGGAAATCGCAAATACTCTCGCCCACGTCAACCTCGTAGCCCTCAAGTATAATCTGAGTTCTACGGAAAAAATTAAAAGGATTTTATGAAAAGTTCAACAATATCACCTATGTATGCCGCCATTGATTTAGGCTCCAATAGCTTCCATATGCTTGTTGTGCGTCATATAAATGGTAGTGTGCAAACCATGGCCAAAATTAAACGTAAAGTTCGTTTGGCTTCGGGATTAGATGAAAACTACACACTCAGCCATGAAGCTATGCAGCGTGGGTGGGATTGTTTGAGCTTATTTGCAGAACGCCTGCAAGACATTCCTGTAGAAAACATTCGCATTGTCGGAACCGCTGCATTGCGCGTCGCGACCAATGTGGATGTCTTCTTAGAAAAAGCCAATCAAATCTTAGGTCATGACATTAATGTGATCGAAGGCGAAGAAGAAGCTCGTATGATTTACCAAGGAGTTGCGCACACTTCAGGTGGTAATGGTCGTCGTTTAGTTGTTGATATCGGCGGAGCAAGTACAGAGTTAATTATTGGCGATGGCTTTGAAGCACAAGCACTCACAAGCTTAAAAATGGGCTGTGTAACTTGGTTAGAAGGCTATTTTAAAGATCGTGCATTAACGAAAAGTAACTTTGATGCGGCCATTGCTGGCGCAAAAGAGACGCTAGCTCCTATCCTAACTCAGTATACCAACCTTGGTTGGCAAACTTGTGTAGGGGCAAGTGGTACGGTCCAAGCATTGCAAGAAATTATGTTGGCGCAAGGCATGGATGAGGTGATTACCTTGGCCAAGCTAAAGCGCCTTCAAAAACAAGCAATGCAATATGAACACCTAGAAGAATTAGATATCGATGGATTGACTCTTGAGAGAGCACTCGTGTTCCCGAGCGGTTTATCCATCCTTATTGCTATTTTTGAATTATTAGACATCGATTCTATGACGTTAGCTGGCGGCGCTTTGCGTGAAGGTCTGTGCTACGGCATGATCGATGAATTGCAGCACGACGAAGTGTGTCAACGTACGATTAAAAGTGTTCAACAACGCTATCAACTAGATGTTGATTACGCACAACAAGTGACAGACTTATCTACCCAACTCGTTCAACAGTGTGGTGATAACTGGCTTGTTGAACCTCAAGCATTACCTTTACTAACGGCTGCAACTCAGCTGCATGAAATTGGTATGTGTATTGATTATAAAAAAGGTGGAGAGCACTCTGCCTATTTAATCAATGCCCTTGATTTACCGGGGTTTACCCGCGCTCAAAAACATTTACTTGGCGAACTATTACGCCGTTACCGTGAATCATTTTCAGCAATGCCAACCCAACATGCTGTTTCAGATACCTCAGCGCAACGTATGTTACGTATTTTACGTTTAGCGATTATTCTCACTCATCGTCGTGATGTGAATTTAGCGCCAGCGGTAACGCTATCTGAAAACAACGATGTTCTGTCGCTGTCTATTGATGCTACTTGGTTAGCTGCGAATCCTCTAACAAGAGCTGAACTAGAGATTGAAGCAGATAAGCAGACGAATATTGGTTGGGATTTGGTTATAGATGCTAGGGACGAGTAAGAGCCTATGCGCTGCGCTAACTAGAGGCTAGAACGCTTCGCTTCTATAAGAACAAGAGCCTTACTGGTACTAATTTCAGGATTCAGGATTCAGGATTCAGGATTCAGGATTCAGGATTCAGGATTCAGGATTCAGGAAAAATAAAAGCATGATGATTAACTAAAATCATCATGCTTTTTTTATTTTTTAGAAAAGAGTTAACAGCACTGAATTCTATGCTCTTATAGCCTCTAGTTAGCGCAGCGTATAGTCTCTAGTTAACACCAAAACTCACCACACCCACCCCTGAAACCTTTAAGCGAAGCGATCTGAACCCTACTCTTATTTCTCTTCCGCCAACCACTCTGCTACATCTTTCGCAAAGTAAGTTAGTATGCCATCCGCACCAGCACGCTTAAAGCACAGTAACGATTCCATTACCGTATCGCGCTCACTCAACCAACCATTCATAATAGCGGCTTTGTGCATCGCGTACTCACCTGATACTTGATAAGCAAACGTAGGCACTTGAAGTTCAGTTTTAACACGACGAACGATGTCCAAGTAAGGCATACCTGGTTTTACCATCACCATATCCGCACCTTCATTGATGTCCATTGCCACTTCATGAATTGCTTCATCACTGTTTGCTGGGTCCATCTGGTAATTTTTCTTATTACCGCCTTTCAGGTTTGATGAAGAACCAACTGCATCACGGAACGGGCCATAATAACAAGACGCGTATTTTGCAGAGTACGCCATGATTTGTGTATGAACATGGCCCGCTTTTTCTAGTGCTTTACGGATCTCACCAATACGACCATCCATCATATCAGACGGAGCCACCACATCAGCACCCGCTTCAGCATGCGATAACGCCTGCTTAATCAGAACTTCTGTCGTTACGTCATTCATTACGTAACCATCTTCATCGATGATGCCATCTTGGCCGTGTGTTGTGAATGGGTCTAGAGCCACATCTGTAATCACACCAAGCTCTGGCACATGCTCTTTCAAAGCTTTAACTGTACGTTGAACTAAACCTTCAGGGTTGTGAGCCTCAGCAGCACAAAGACTCTTCGCATCTTGTGAAACCACAGGGAAAAGTGCAATCGCAGGAATGCCTAAATCATAAAGACGTTGTGCTTCTTCAAGCAATAAATCAATTGATAAGCGCTCAACACCCGGCATTGACTCTACCGTTTCACGACGATCTTTACCCATAAGTACAAACATTGGATAGATTAAGTCATTAACGGTTAATTGGTTCTCAGCCATTAGACGACGGCTAAATTCATGTTTACGCATACGACGCATACGGCGGTTTGGAAACGCACCTAGAATGGATACAGACACACTGTGCTCCTTTTTTGTATTTATGATGCGTTCCAATATATACCTATCGGGTAGCTAATCGTAGTCTTTACCCTGACTTTTTCGTATAGATCTGATTTTTACTTTGAACTTGGTATGATAGCGATAATTATTCTTTTTTTAGGGTTTCACCATGATCGATACTCATGCTCATATTTATGCTAAAGAATTTGATGAAGATAGAGATGCTGTTGTTCAGCGCGCACTAGCACAAGGCATTAGCAAAATTCTATTGCCTAATATTGATTTAGAATCTATCGAATCAATGCTAAAAACCGAAGCGTCTTACCCTGAGATTTGCCATTCAATGATGGGATTACACCCTTGTTATGTGAATGCTGATGTCAAAGAGACCTTAGCAACTATTCACTCTTGGTTTGAAAAACACAACTTCATTGCAGTAGGTGAAATAGGTATTGATCTATACTGGGATAAAACCTTTAAAGCGGAACAAGAGATGGCATTCATCACCCAATTAAATTGGGCTAAAGAGATGAAATTGCCTGTTGTGATTCATACTCGTGATTCTATTGAAGAGACATTAACCCTGCTTAAACAAGAGCAAGATGGCTCATTATCAGGCACTTTCCACTGTTTTGGTGGCTCGGTTGATGAAGCCAAAGCGATCAATGATTTAGGCTTTCATTTAGGTCTTGGTGGTGTTTCTACTTTTAAAAATGGTGGTATGGATAAAATCATTCCTCACCTTAATATGGATTACTTAATCTTAGAGACAGACTGCCCTTATCTAGCACCTGTACCACACCGTGGTAAGCGTAATGAACCTGCATATACGCAGTTAGTTGCTCAGCGTGTAGCGGATTTGCGTGAAATGAGTTTGGCGGATGTGGATGCGATTACGACGGCGAATGCGAAAAAACTTTTTGGGATTTAAGATCAAAAGATAGACGGCTTCACCTTGAGAGCGCTTCGCTTAAGATGCAACAAGTTGCTTGAGAGGTGAAAACCAGCATTCACAACCCCTCCTAACCTCCCCTTATATCGACATTGGTGATCAGATGAGATATTTACTCAAGGGGAGGAACTGTATTGCGATCGCTGAAATATCCGCACCAAAGAAGGTTCTCCCCCTTTATCTATGAATTACTGGGATCGATAATATCAATACAAGGGGGAGTTAGAGGGGGTTGTTGGCACCATAATCTATTTAATTCAG
>NZ_JARACR010000130.1:0-577 GCF_028765505.1 Aliivibrio sp. A6
GTAGTAAACGTGTTATGCAGGCGTTATGTGACAAGGATAGATAAATGGAAATAGAACAACATTATCACTCAAGATTAACAATGGCTTTAGATGATTTAATGAAGTGTAGAACTTATTCTCAACAAATGTTGAAACTGCCAATAGGTGATTCATTTTCAAGTGAAAGAACAGTTTATGAAGCTCTCTTTGTTGCTTTAATTATATCTTACGGTCGAGTATTTACGGTTTCAAATACCACTGATAAAATGTATAAAAATAAAGTGGCTGAAAAATTTGGCAACTTAAGATCTCAATTTATATCCGAGCAAGAACCACGGTTAAGCAAATTACATGAAAGAATCATGGAAAAAAGGCATACAGCTATAGCCCATTCCGATGCTTCCTCTAGAAATTATCAGTATTATAATAATTCACCATTAAACGTAGGACATAATCCATACTTTCCATATGATCATGAAGAAGTTGAGTGGGTATTAGAATTAGTTGAGACGTTAATTTCAGTAATTAGCAAAGAGAAATCTGAGGTTGCTAAAATAGCTTTCACAAATCCCATATTTTAAATATTGCGTAAAGTCAC
>NZ_JARACR010000131.1:0-575 GCF_028765505.1 Aliivibrio sp. A6
CACGAACTAAAGATAGCAGTTTTTTGGCTCAGTTCGGCGATAGAACCATTCGATTTTTAGATGTGAAAGTAGGGTGGTTTTCCTTCTTCTTTGTTTCCTTTTGGTATTCGTTTCATCAGGTTCGGCAAATTAACCCTTATTTCCCCAAGTTCATGGATTTCAGAAGCTAATTCACGCTTCAATTGTTCATGGTTTTGCCTCATTTTATTCTGCATCAGTGCTTTGCTCTCAGTATTTTCAATCCCAATTGTGGCGAGGGTATTTGGTTTATCAGCTCCAAACTAGCTGAAACCAAATCGTACAAATGGTGTAAGAAAAAGGGATTGTTTCATCTCGCAGTTTTTGCCGTTGAAGTGATATTTTGCTCGCTTAATTTGGCTAGTCTAATTAAACTCAGTTTACAGTAAATCTTGGTAAATCAATTCTTTACCAAGTTAATGGCAGCGTTGACAAAGATCGTGTAACAAATGCATCAACACGATTTGCTACACTCGGCGTTGTCAGTTTGCCTTTAGTTTCAGTGATTAAGGCGTTAAAATTCAGCTAGGTCTGTATCGTAGCAAACGTGTTATGCA
>NZ_JARACR010000132.1:0-570 GCF_028765505.1 Aliivibrio sp. A6
GGAGAAGGTCACAACCACACTGTCTTCTGCCGTGTTCGTACCTTCTGGCAACGTAATTGTTGCTGTGACACCCGCGTCTTTTTCATCGGCATTGATGATGTCATCTTCGCCAGTATCGATAAGAACCGTTGGTGCTACATCACTGCCGCTGTCGCCTTCGCCATCACCTGGCGCCACCAAATCCACGTCTGCCGTATCGCTGCCCGTCGCTGACTCATTGCCTGCCGCGTCAACAACGATCGCACTCACTTCTGTTGTTTGACCATCCACTATCGCTGCCGCTGGGATCGCTACACTGAACTTACCGTCGGTGACGGTAGTCTCTGACAGTTTAATGGTCTCTGTTGTGCCATCTGAGAAGGTTACAACCACACTGTCTTCTGCAATGTTCGTACCTTCTGGCAGCGTGATTGTTGCCGTAACACCCGCGCCTTTTTCATCGTCATTGATGATGTCATCTTCGCCTGAGTTAATCACGACAGTTGGTGCAACATCGCTGCCGTTGTCGCCTTCGCCATCACCAGGCGCCACCAAATCAACGTCTGCCGTATCGCTGCCCGTCGCTGATTC
>NZ_JARACR010000133.1:0-568 GCF_028765505.1 Aliivibrio sp. A6
TGCATAACACGTTTGCTACGATACAGACTTAGCTGAATTTTAACGCCTTAATCACTGAAACTAAAGGCAAACTGACAACGCCGAGTGTAGCAAATCGTGTTGATGCATTTGTTACACGATCTTTGCCAACGCTTCGCTTTAATTGGTAAAGAATTGATTTACCAAGATTTACTGTAAACTGAGTTTAATTAGACTGGCTCAATTAAGCGAGCAAAATATCACTTCAACGGCAAAAACTGCGAGATGAAACAATCCCTTTTTCTTACACCATTTGTACGATTTGGTTTCAGCCTATTTTGAGCTGATAAACCAAATATCCCAACAACAATTGGGATTGATAATGTTGCGAGGAAAACACTGATGCAGGATAAAATGAGGCATAACCAAAGAACAATTGAAGCGTAAATTAGTTTCTGAAACGCCTGAATTTAGGGCAATAATAGTTCAATGCCGAACCTGATGAAACGAACACAAAAAGGAAACAAAGAAGAAGGAAAACCACCTACTTTCATACCTAAAAAGCTAACGGTTCAATCGCTGAACTGAGCCAAAAAAACTGCAATCTTAG
>NZ_JARACR010000134.1:0-562 GCF_028765505.1 Aliivibrio sp. A6
GGCGTTATACGAACTCTGAGAATGCAGTTTTTTGGTTCAGTTCAGCGATTGAACCATTAGCTTTTTAGGTGTGAAAGTAGGGTGGTTTTCCTTTTTTTTGTTGCCTTTTGGTGTTCGTTTCATCAGGTTCGGCATTGAACTATTATTGCCCCAAATTCAGGCGTTTCAGAAACTAATTTACGCTTCAATTGTTCTTTGGTTATGCCTCATTTTAGTCTGCATCAATGTTTTGCTCTCAGCATTTTCAATCCCAATTGTGGTTAGGATATTTGGTTTATCAGTTCCAAACTTGTTGAAACCAAATCGTACAAATAGTGTAAGAAAAAGGGATTGTTTCATTTCACAGTTATTGGCGGTGATTGGATATTTTGCTCGCTTAATTGAGCCAGTCTAATTAAACTCAATCTACAGCAAATCTTGGTAAATCAGTTCTTTACCAATTTAATCGGAGCGAAAGCAAGGCTCGTATAACAAAGCAATCAACACGATGCTATTTACACTCGGCATTCGCGGTTTAGAGTATAATTGGTTTTGTAAGTCAGTCTTTCGCACGTGTTATTGC
>NZ_JARACR010000135.1:0-557 GCF_028765505.1 Aliivibrio sp. A6
ATACGAACTCTGAGAATGCAGTTTTTTAGTTCAGTCCAGCGATTGAACCATTAGTTTTTTAGGTGTGAAAGTAGGGTGGTTTATCTTTTTCTTTGTTGCCTTTTGGTGTTCGTTTTATCAGGTTCGGCATTGAACTATTATTGCCCCAAATTCAGGCGTTTCAGCGGCTCATTTACGCTTCAATTGTTCTTTGGTTTTGCCTCATTTCAGTTTGCATCAGTGTTTTGCTCGTAGCATTTTCAATCCCAATTGTGGCGAGTATATTTGGTTTATCAGCTCAAAACTGGCTGAAACCAAATCGTACAAATGGTGTAAGAAAAAGGGATTGTTTCATCTCGCAGTTTTTGCCGTTGAAGTGATATTTTGCTCGCTTAATTGAGCCAGTCTAATTAAACTCAATTTACAGTAAATCTTGGTAAATCAGTTCTTTACCAAGTTTATCGGAGCGAAAGCAAGGCTCGTATAACAAAGCAATCAACACGATGCGATTTACATTCGGCATTCGTGGTTTAGAGTATAATTGGTTTGGAAAGTAAGTCGTTCGCACGTGTTATTGC
>NZ_JARACR010000136.1:0-555 GCF_028765505.1 Aliivibrio sp. A6
TTCGCACGTGTTATTGCGGCGTTATACCGTTAAAAGGAGAAATTGACATGGAATTAGTTGTACCATCACTGGAATTGAAGTCAGCATTCTTTGATTTCTTCGAGGATTATGCAGCCAACGACATTGGTAATATTGAATCGTACTTATTGGAAAAAGAGGATTTTTCTTCGTATATTCAAAGTTTAACTGATGAAAGTAACGGAATTAACTTACGTGAAGGTTATGTCCCATGCAGCCACTTTTGGCTAATTAATGTTAATCAGTCTATTTTGGGCGTGGTTCGTATTCGTCACAATATAAATAATGAGTTTCTAGCACTGGAAGCGGGTCATATTGGTTATGATATTGCACCATCATTTCGCCGAAATGGTTATGGAACATCGATTCTCAAATTGGCTTTAACTAAAGCCAAAGAACTTGGGCTCAATCGAGTACTATTAATTGCTGACGAAGACAATGTAGCTTCACGAAAAATAATAGAAAGTAACGGTGGTAAATTTGAAAATATCATAATGGGTAAGGTCTTTCCGGATCCATCAGCAAGGTACTGGGTAT
>NZ_JARACR010000137.1:0-543 GCF_028765505.1 Aliivibrio sp. A6
TATGCAAACCAAGCTGAATTTTACTGCCTTAATCACTGAAACTAAAGACAAACTGACAACGCCGAATGTAGCAAATCGTGTTGATGCATTTGTTATATTTTCTTATTTACTACTTTTGTATGGTATTCATTTATTTGAAAGTTAACTTCTCGTAGTTTTTCGTCAAGCTCTGCGTGCTTAGTCCGTACTGCTTCCATTCCGCTTGATGAATGATTCAATGTTTCAGCCAATTTCTGCTGGTGTTCCATTAATTGTAGATAATGAACTCTAAAAGCAAGAAGAGCATTTAGTCGGCCAATATCATTTGCCTTTACAGCTTGCCTCACTGACCATCTTGAATATAAAGCTGATAAAGCCGCAGCAATAAGAGCTAAAATTGAAACAACTAAAGATGTATCCATATAATTCTCACAAAATATTACAATCATACTAAATAGGCTTTCACCAATTGAAAGGTTTTGATTCATAGAACTCATAATTTGATTAGAAAATATAACGCTGGCATAACACGTTTATTACTATGCAAACCGACCTGAATTAACC
>NZ_JARACR010000138.1:0-535 GCF_028765505.1 Aliivibrio sp. A6
CACGAACTAAAGATTGCAGTTTTTTGGCTCAGTTCAGTGATTGAGCCGTTAGTTTTTTAGGCGTGAAAGTAGGGTGGTTTTCCTTCTTCTTTGTTTCCTTTTAATGTTCGTTTCATCAGGTTCGGCAATTGACCATTATTGCCAAAAGTTCATGGATTTCAGAAACTAATTCACGCTTCAATTGTTCATGGTTTTGCCTCATTTTATGTTGCATCAGTGTTTTACTTGCCACATTTTCAATCCCAATTGTTGTTAGGATATTTGGTTTATCCGCTAAAAAATTGCTGAAGCCAAATCGTTCAAATTGTGCTAGAAAAAGGATTGTTTCATTTCACAGTTATTGCTGTTGATTGGATATTTTGCTCGCTTAATTGAGCCAGTCTAATTAAAATTGTTTTACAGAAAATCTTGTCAAATCAGTTCTTTACCAATTAAGTGAAGCGTTGACAAAGATCGTGTAACAAAGCAATCAACACGATGCTAATTACACTCGGCGTTTGTGGTTTGAAGTATAATTGGCTTGGAAAGTAAGTCG
>NZ_JARACR010000139.1:0-534 GCF_028765505.1 Aliivibrio sp. A6
GGGTATAACGCCTGCATAACACGTTTACTACTATGCAATTATACTTAAAATTGACGCCTTAAAACGAGAAACACTCGGCAAACTGAGATTGCCGAGTGTAGTAAATCGTGTTGATGCGATTGTTATATTTTACTACGCCATAGCAAAATTGATCGTGTGCACCTTAGTTAAATTCACGTTTTGTTTTGCTTGCCATAGATCGTAATTATCTTGCATTGTTAACCAACTTTCAGGCGTACGACCTAATGATTTAGAAAGACGTAATGCCATTTCAGGTGAAATTGAACTCTTACCCTTTATTACTCGATTTAGAGTTGAAGCTGCAACATCAAGCTGTTTAGCAACAAAGCGACAACTATAGCCAAATGGTTCCATATAAACGTCATGGATAAACTCACCTGGATGTGGGGGATTGTACATAGCCATTAATGGTAATCCTCGTAATTTAAAATGTAAGCATTACCATCGACAAACTCGAAAGTAACACGCCAGTTACCATTTACTGTAATTGACCAAATTCCATCTCTATCCCCT
>NZ_JARACR010000014.1:0-107109 GCF_028765505.1 Aliivibrio sp. A6
GATATTACCCAGCTATCGATTTAACAATAGCGGGTAATTTTTAAATTTCGTTAGCGCTGGGTTACCTTGGTAGTGGCTCTAAAATTCCATTTCTAACTAAGCCACGGCGAACGTTTTTGCACAGTTTAGCGAACTTGTCGATCTCAGAGAAATTGGGCGTTTCACCGCGCTCAATATAAGATTCCCAGTACAATAATTCACTTTCAACTAGCTCTATCAATTTACGTGGGCAACCAACACAAGTATCTCCGCATATCTGAGCTTCAGGCGCATCAAATGGAAAGTCAGCTTTTACCAACTCAATGATGTTACGCATTGCCGTTTTTAGATCAGGCTTTTGTGTTTTAGGTTTATTGGTCATTAGCTTCTATGAGGGTGATTGGTGATATGGTCTTCCCAATTTTTCACATCAATCGCATAAACAACCTTGTTTCTTACGCTTTCCCCAGCAGCATGCATTGCAGATTTAGACCCAGTGATCAATGGGTGCCACTCAGGAAGTGTATTTCCTTCAGCCAATAGACGGTATGCACACGTCACTGGTAACCAGTTAAATTCAGCGATATTTTCACGGCTTAGTTTTAGGCAGTTTTCACCTGAAGTAAAACGCTTAGCGTAATCTTTGCACGCACACGTTTTGCTGTTTAACCAGCTACATGCCACGTTAGTGTAGTAAACCTCATCTGTATCTTCATCCATTAACTTATGTAGACAGCACTTACCACAGCCGTCACAAAGAGATTCCCACTCTTGCTCTGTCATTTCTTCTAATTTTTTTTGTTGCCAAAATTGCTCTGTCATTGCTTTACACTCGTTATGGGAAGAGGCGGTTTTATACCCATCTTGAGCTAAAAGTGCAAGTGGTTTACAGATCACATAATAAGAATCCGGAGTTACTTTGACCTGAAAGGGGAAGAGTGCTATTTTGCGCATCCTTTAATTGATGCAATGAGATAGTGTTATGGAATGTAGATTATATTGCGGTGCTTGCTGTATAGCCCCAAGTATTACGTCATTTATTCCGGGAATGCCTGATGGAAAACCTGCAGGAGTACGCTGCGTACAATTAAACGATGAGAACTTGTGTAAGTTGTTTGGTAAGGCAGAACGCCCGAAGGTGTGTCATCAATTTAAAGCTTGCCCTGATGTATGTGGGTCAACCCCAGAGCAAGCTATTCAAACCATCACTGAGCTAGAGTCAATGACGCTATAATTTTTTAACGGAATTCGATTACGATAATACGCGAATTACGTTTTGAATGTGCTCTGCTGTTTCAATGCCGTGGTTTGTTAAATAACCACCATCTTCTTGTGTTACCAATCCTTTACTGAAAAGACGCTTCATTGCTTCGATTGCTTCAGGTGCAGCGTCAGAATGTACTTTTAAACCCGATTGAGTGCTTTCTAGTGGGAATTGCTTGAGAAGGTTCATTTCTTCAATGATGTCTTTATTAAATGGCATAATTTTTCTCTCTTATTTATTAACTGAATTCAGCATAGACTGTCTTTGAAATATTAAAACAGAGCTAGATCACACCTATAAAAAATCCCCATAGGATTACTCTCTATGAGGATGTTTTTTAATCAGATTATTATGTATTTAGGCAGTTAAGCTTGAATACCAATAATTAACCACGGTGCATTTGGTTGCGTAAGATCACGCTCCAAGTGCCAAATATCAGTAATGTCTTCTTCAACACCTTCAACCGAATCACGGTAGCGACCAGAAAACTGCAAACTAAGTTGTGCGCGGTTTGCATCATGATCAGCACGAACGACTTCAGCATCAACAAACATTACATCTGTATGTTGCTCACCTTCTAGATTTGCACGCTCTTGCACTAAATCATTATATAGGCTGATTGATACGTACTCTTGAATCGTTTCTAGTTGGTTGTGGTTCCAAGCACCTTGTAGAATACGGTAATGCTCGCGTGAACCATTAATGAATGCTGCCACATCAAAACCCGGTGGGTAATTATGCGGTACGTCATCAGCAGCAGGTGCACCAAAACCACCAGTTGGTTGTGATTGCGCTTGCTCGCCTTGGAAGTACTGCTGGTTATCACGGAAGCTTGGTTGTTCGTTATTCGACGCTTGTGGGCCTGCGTATGCCGCCCCTTGCCTCTGATTTATACTGCTTGCCTTTGATGCCATAAACATACGGAAAAGCTTAAACAGAACAAATGCCACACCAGCCATAATTAGAATATCCATAAACTGGATACCTTCAAAGCCGCCGCCAGCAAAGATTGATGCTAAAAGACCACCCATAAGAAGACCACCAAGTAATCCGCCCATTAAGCCTTTCTTGCTTGATGCGCCTTTGGCTGTGTCTTGCTTACCAATCGTATTCGTGTTTTGTTGCTTCTGTTTTGGCGCAGGCGCTGTTTTAAAGCTTTTGCCAAATGATTTACCACCACCAAATTTCTTTGCTTCTGCATGAGGGGCAGAAAGAACAAAAACAAACATTAGGGCAGCAATAGATAAAAGACGTTTCATTGTCTGTTCCTTTACTGTATTAAAATAATTTGAACTGATAATAGCCTGCATCGCTTCATATTGGGAGCATTAAAACGCACGACTGTGTTTCAGAGTGTTAAAAAACGCCTCTTTTATTCTCAACATTGTGCTTTACGCCCTAATTGATAAAACTCTTACTTGAAGAATAATGAGATGCAATTAAAATTAAGAACAATGTTCACAATTTTTTAAATCAGGTTTATATGGCGCGCAGAAACGACCATACTCATCAAGAAATACGCGATATGGCATTAGATAATGTGAAGGTATTTCTCAACGAGCATAGTCATCACGAACTCAGCTTAAGAAAGCTAGCAAAAAGCATTGGCTATGTACCCAGTACATTGGTCAATATTTTTGGTAGCTATAATTTGTTGTTACTGCGCTCTATCGCTCAAACGTTAGATGAACTAATGCAGCAAGTAAATCAAGGGTTGGACAATAGCACGACACCAGAAGAAGCACTTAAAGCCATCGCCTATTGCTATTATGACTTCGCGCAACGGCATCCTAATCGCTGGAAATTAGTGTTCCAACACAACATGAATGGTGAGGCCTTACCTGATTGGCAAGAGAACCGCATTAGTCAAATGATGGGTGTGCTTGAAGAAATAATTAAAACCATTAACTCACATAAAAGCGACTCTGACGTAGAAAAAAGCAGTCGTGTTATTTGGGCTAGTGTCCATGGTATTACGTTATTAAGTCTGGATGATTTGTTATTTTCATCAACACCTATTGATGGTCATCTCCTCATTGATAATCTACTATTGAACTATATCAACCAATGGAAGCAGCACTAGCTTTGTAATTAAAGGATTATTCATGGCAAAGCAAGCCAAGCTATTAACCCAACGTCGTTTTCTGCCTTACTTTTTAACTCAATCTTTAGGTGCATTTAACGACAACATTTATAAAAACACACTGCTACTTTTTGTTGCCTTTGCCAGTGTGGATAGCTTGCCTATTTCATCAAATTTATTTATTAACCTTGCTGCTGGTTTATTTATTCTTCCTTTCTTTCTTTTTTCTGCTTTTGCCGGTGTCCTCGCCGATAAGTATGAGAAATCGGCCTTTATTCGCAAGGTTAAACTCGCTGAAATCGTGATCATGCTCTTTGGCGCGATGGCGTTTATCCTCCAAAATTACACCTTATTATTAATTCTTCTTTTTTTGATGGGTACACAATCGGCTTTTTTTGGGCCGGTCAAATACGCTCTGCTTCCTCAGCAATTAAAAAAAGAAGAGTTAGTAACGGGTAATGCCTTGGTTGAGACAGGAACTTTCCTTGCTATTTTATTCGGAACCATTGGTGCAGGTTTCATTGCTTCACAAGATAATGCGGAGTACATTGCAGCGGGTGCGGTTGTTCTTTTTGCCGTGCTTGGTTATCTTTCAAGCCGCCATATTCCTCACACAAAAGCCATTGCTCCTAATTTGGTTTTTAAATGGCAGCCTATCCAACAAACAAAACAGACGCTTAATATTGCCAAAGAAGATCCCTCGGTATTTTTAGCTATCATGGGGATCAGTTGGTTCTGGTTTTTAGGCGCAAGTTATTTAACTCAGTTCCCAAATTATAGTCATCTACACCTTAACGATAATGCCATTACTGTAACGGTATTATTAGCTTTATTTTCTATTGGTATCGCAATAGGCTCTCTGGCTTGTGATATGTTGTCTAAACACAGAGTTGAAATTGGAATTATCCCATTAGGCTGCTTAGGCATCTCTCTATTTGGGATGAATTTTTATCTTTCAACACCAAGCTCATCTATTGATGCCACTGGCTTTATCGCTACACTTTTAAGCCCAGAATTACTGCCTGTTTTTATTAATCTGTTATTTTTAGGCATTTGTGGCGGACTTTATATCGTTCCTTTGTATACTTTAATCCAACAACGACCAAAGCCAGAACACCGCTCTCAAATCATTGCAGCCAATAACATCTACAATGCGCTATTTATGGTCGCTAGTGCCATTTTAGGCATTGTGTGTTTATCTGTTCTTGAATTATCTATTCCTCAGTTCTTTGCCCTTCTCGCTATTATGAATGGCGTTGTTGCCTTATTTTTACTCTGTAAAGTTCCTGTTTTTGTGATCCGATTTTTATTGTGGATAATAACTCACACTTTATACCGCGTTAAACATAAAAACTTACATCATCTTCCTGAAGAAGGTGGCGCTTTACTGGTTTGTAATCATATTACTTATATGGATGCCTTTATTCTAAGTGGTGCATGTCCACGTCCCATTCGCTTTGTTATGGAAGAAGAGTACGCTGAATTGCCTTTAGTTAAATATTTCTTTCGCTTAACCAAGGTCATTCCCATTAATGCCACAAAGAGCAGCTCTATTCGTCGTGCTTTTTTAGAGGTTGAAGCAGCACTATCTGAAGGAGAAATAGTCTTAATTTTCCCTGAAGGGGTATTAACTCACGATGGTGAAGTGGGGTCATTTTTGCGAGGAATAGATATTATTTTGAAACGCTCACCTGTGCCCGTTGTACCAATGGCGCTGCGTGGTTTATGGCAAAGTTTCTTTAGTCGTCATGGCGGGAAGGCAATATTAAAACGCCCAAGCCGCTGTTGGTCAAAAATAGAAGTGGTAGCCGGAGAGCCCGTACCACCACATCTAGCAACATCAAGCGTAATGCGTGAAAAAGTAATTCAATTACGCGGTGATTGGCAGTGAGTTGACCCACTCTTTTACTTGTGGACGAGAGATCTTAATGCCGGTTCCAAGTAAGTGCTCAGGCATAGTTTCATAGCGAATTGGACATTCAAACTGAGTTAACTTATCTTTTAAGAAAGAATGCAGCTCGTCATGGCTAATCGGTTGTGTCATTTTAATAACGGCAACAGGACGTTGTCCAAACTCTTCATCTTCCACATCAACAACAATCGCTTGCTCTATTTCGTTATGCGTTAGCAAAGCGAGCTCTATCTTTTCTGGATGAATATTCTCGCCGCCAGAGATAAACATATTGTCAGCTCGGCCTTGAATATGCAGCTCTGCGCCCATCACATAACCAAGATCGCTAGTTTGATACCAACCCTCTTCGTTAGTGATATTCATAATGCCAGATGAACGATAATAACCTAGCGCTAAGCACTCACCACGAACAAGAACTTCACCTTTTTCAATACGTAATTCACGATAATGAAGTACATTACCCACACCCGGCTCTCCATCTGCCAGTTTTGCGGTTACCGTAGAAGCCATTTCTGTCATGCCATAACCTAACCAACACTCAATGCCATTTTCTCTTGCGGCATCAGTTAATTCAGTCGGTATAACGGCACCGCCAAGTAACACGCGTTTTAACGCCAGACGAGAGACATCACCACTGTCTAAAATTCGCTGCAATTGAGTTGGAACCAATGAGGCATGAGTAACACCACATAAGTCATTTAACAAACCATCTTCGGTTGGCATCACAATGGTTGCGCCCGTTAATAACCAACGCCATACAATCGCGAGTCCCGAAACATGGAATAAAGGCAAAGATAATAGCCACGAATCACAATTATCAAACTCCATCGTGCTAAGTAAGCCAGCAGCTGAGTACAAATGGTTATTTATGCTGTGTGCAACCGCCTTTGGTAACCCTGTTGAGCCAGAGGTAAAGGTTAAGGTCGCTAATCGATTTGGTTGCCATGTCGCAGCAATAGCACTGTATTCAGCGTTGATTAATTGCAGATGATGCCAAGTGCCTGAAATGCTCTCTTGCCCTTCACCAAACCACATATGTTGAGCAGAAATACTCGTCACTAACTGATGAAGTTGAGCTTTCGGTGTTTTAGGATTAATTGCTGAAAAGCGAGCACCAATACGAATACTGGCTAATTGCAGCCAAATGAGATCAACACCACTCTTTGCGACCCCAACAACTACATCATCACGTTTGACGCCTTGTTGAATAAGACCATTGGCGTAGCGATTCACTTGAATTGATACTTCAGTCCAAGTCCACACTTTGTTGCCATCACGAAGCGCTATTTCCACTTCTCGCTCTTCACTCCATTTTGCCCAAGGCCAAGTAGTAAAAAGCGGTGAGATTAATTTTCCCATATAAGTGTCAGCTCTGATAACTCATTCATTGGTAACTCACAATTAGGCCAAGGTGTGTCTAATTGCATTTTAAACAGATCAATCGTATCTAAACCTGGGATCGTCTCTGGTGTTTTCCAGGCTGCCAATCGTGCTAGTTGGGTTAAAGCAAGGCTAGATTCTAGGCTTGAGCTAATCACGGCCTGCATACCTAACTTATGCGCATCTTCAACAAGAGAAAGGCACTTATCAACTGAACCAATCATGGTTGGTTTAATGACAATCGCTTTTACGCCATCTTGAGCCGTAATTTCAAAGCCATCATCACGCACCGTTTCATCCCAAGCAATGGCGATGCCTGTAGCTTGAGAGAATGCCAAACTTTCTTCTGGCGTGTGGCAAGGCTCTTCTAAAAACTCAATACGAGAACGAAATTCTGGATTAACATAATTAGCAAATTGTTCGGCTTTCTTTGATGTCCAATTACGGTTAGCGTCAAGGCGTAAAGACAGATCGGGAATAAGCTCTAAGAACATATTTACAACCATGCCATCACGAATCGGTTCATATAAGCCAACTTTGATTTTCGCAATTTTTTTGCCACTCATCTCGTTCAGCTTAACGACTAAATCGTCTGGGTCACCTGAGCATAATGGCGCAGCTTGATAATTACCTTCTTGTGGTAAACCATTCTCTAGCTCTAATAGTGCCATACTAAAACCAAAGGCTACCGATGGGCAATTAGCATCAAGATCCAGCTCTTCATCATTGAGCCACGCTTGCGTTAAAGACAATAAATCTTCACGTGCCTGCTCTAACGTCTCTTGGCTAAACTCAGGAAGAGGAGAAATTTCACCTTTACCACAATGTGTTCCATCACTTAATTCAATGACCAATCCATCTCGTTGTTGAAGACGTTGTTCACGAAGAATAACTCCACTGTCCATAGGGAGTTGGTATTGATATATCTTGGCTGTTTTCATTTGTTACTCCAACCAATAAAAAGAAAAAAGAGACTCATAAAGAGCCTCTAATACTTAATTGAATCAGTGATAGGTGCTTATGGATTACGAGGGAATTTATCGAAATCAGGACGACGTTTTTCATTAAACGCGTTGCGACCTTCTTGACCTTCTTCTGTCATGTAGAACATCATAGTTGCGTTACCCGCTAACTCTTGAAGACCAGCTTGACCATCACAGTCTGCATTTAATGCCGCTTTTAGACAACGTAGTGCCATTGGGCTGTGTTGTAATGTTTCACGACACCAACGAACCGTCTCTTTTTCTAAGTCAGCAACAGGAACAACCGTGTTTACTAGCCCCATATCCAATGCTTCTTGAGCATCGTAGAAACGACAAAGGAACCAGATTTCACGCGCTTTCTTTTGACCAACGATACGAGCCATGTAAGAAGCACCCCATCCGCCATCAAAAGAACCCACTTTAGGGCCTGTTTGACCAAATTGTGCATTTTCAGCGGCAATGGTTAAGTCACACATCATATGTAAAACATGACCACCACCAACAGCGTAGCCTGCTACTGCTGCGATAACTGGTTTTGGACAAGTACGGATCTGACGTTGGAAATCCAACACATTTAAGTGGTGTGTGCCGCTATCATCACGGTAACCGCCGTAATCGCCACGGATCTTCTGATCACCACCTGAACAGAACGCATCTTCGCCTAAACCTGTAAGAATGATAACACCCACTTTCTCGTCATAACGAGCATCAGCTAGTGCATCGATCATCTCTTTAACCGTACCAGGGCGGAAAGCGTTACGTACTTGCGGGCGTGCGATAGTGATTTTCGCAATGCCATCTGCTGATTTATGGTACTGAATGTCTTCGTATTGCGCTGTGCAATCTGTCCAATTTACTGGAGCGTAAAGTTCTTCTTCTGAAATGCCAACAGTTCTTGCCATGGGTTTTATTTCCATTGTTGTAAGAATGTATTAAGTACATGTGTAAAGCGTTCGGGCTGTTCCACATGAGCGTTATGCCCCGCCTGAGCAATGATTTGATATGTTAATTGACTTTGCTCAGCCAGGTGTTGAAATTTTTTATCTGCTTCTCCGCAAATATATAACATGGGGATGGTGCTACGATGTAAGGCTTCAAGCAAATGCGGTTGCTTAGCCAGTGATGTAGATCTCAACATCATCCCAATTGACTTACCAAGATTATCACTTCTTTTTACTACTAAATCTTGTCTTTGCTCAGGGTTTAGTGAAGAAAACACCGGTTGTTGATACCAATCGTCTAAAACATCAACAATCGGTTGTTGTTCAAATCGCTCAGCCCAAGCGATATCGTTTTTTAGTCGAGCGTGTTTCTCTTCTGCGTTAAGTAATCCAAAATTACCACCTTCAATACATAAACCACGTAAAACAATATTTTCTGGTAATTTAAAGCAGGCATTTAGGTACATGGCAATTCGACCACCTAAAGAGTAACCCACAAAAATAAACTCTCGATAAGGGCTATTTTCAAGTTGTTCGACTATCAAGCGGCAAGTTTCTTCAAATCCATCGTTTTCTAAAACATGAATTGCGCTGCTCTTACCATGCCCAGGAAGATCGATTAGTAACGCAGGATAAGTATTTGTGACTTCCTGTGAGATCTTATCCCAATCCGCTATTGTCCCTAATAAGCCATGTAAAAAGACCACACAAGGGCGCGTTGGATTTTCTTTGGGTACACTTAATTTAGAATAAAGTGGCATGCTGAATCGTTTGGAATAAACGCGTTAATTCTTCACCCGCTTGGCCAGATGGAGTGTTAATTTCGACTAAATGCACCCCAGACTCTAATCCTTCATTAATCATTGATATCGCACAGCTTAGTGTTTCTGGCCTATGGTAGGCCAAACCAAACATCGCTGCGGCATGACTAAATTCTAATTTATGAGGCATACGGTAATAATCGTCTTTTTTCTTTTCATCGACAGGCAATAAATCAAAGATACCACCGCCATCATTGTTCATCACAACAAGAACAACTGGAGCTGTTGCTTGCTTTAATAATGCCAATGAATTCAAATCATAAAGTAATGACGTATCGCCAACTAATGCTAATAACGGCTTTTGATTTGCTTTTTGAACCCCTACTGCCGTAGCAACAAGTCCGTCAATACCTGAAGCACCACGATTAGTATAAGTATGTTGTTGATTAAGCTCGCCAACCATATCTAATAAACGAACAATTAAACTATTGCCGATAAACCAATCACACGATTCGACCTTTTGGCCTATCGTGAGCGCAAAGCTTAATTCAGATAAGGTTTCACTGTTGCATGCCATTGAGCGAGCCAACGCCAACGCATTAAGGGAAGCCACTTTTAACGACTCGCTCCATAACAATGAAGGAGCATGATCGAAGTAACAATCACGCTCGACTAGGCTATCAATATGCGCCTGACACCATGGTCTGATATTGGCACGGTAACGGACATGAGAGTGGCTGCTTACATCCAATAATTCCGAGTGAGGATCGATCAAATAATAATCGTTATGATAGTTATCTAACCATGCAGCTAAACGTTTAGACACTAAGCGAGCACCAAACTGGAGTACGCATTCAACATCAGACAGTAACTCTATACAGCCACTATTTTGCAACCATAAATCGTAGTGCGCCCACTCTGAGTAATAACCTGATTGTGGATCCGCCAATACAGGCCACCCTAACTCTTTCGCTAATTCCGCAGCGGCTTGTGCCTCTTCCAATGAGACTTTACCAATGATGACAATGCCTTTCTTTTGGGCTGTTTTCATCCATTGAGGAGAAACGGTCATTATTGAAGAGTAACGAGGTTGTTGAATATAGGCTGAGAAGGCCTCTTTCCATTCTTGAATTGGCGCAAGATACTCTCGTACAAATGTATTATCTTTCTTGCCATAAAAGGGTTCAGGAAAAGGACAATTAATATGAATAGCGCCACCTTGTTCTTGCTGAATAAAGCAGGCTTGATCCAATCGACTCAATAGCCATTGTGCGGGAACGTTAATAGTTGGTGATGGCAATTGGAGAGAATGGCAGACATGTGAAGAAAATATTCCCTGCTGATTAATCGCTTGGTTTGCACCACAATTAATCAACTCTACTGGGCGATCTGCCGTAAGTAGGATTAACTTCTCTTTGGTTAATCCTGACTCTGCAACTGAGGGCAATAAGTTTGCTACTGCAGTGCCAGAAGTAACAATTACAGCAACCGCTTCATTTGACGCTTTGGCAATACCCAGAGCTAAAAACCCTAAGCCTCGCTCATCAAAATGCGTATGAATCGATAAATGTTGATGTTCTGAAGCGGCAAGCGTTAACGGTGTTGAACGAGATCCCGGAGCAATACAAACATGCTTCACTCCATTTCGAACTAACTCTTCAATAATCAACTCAGCCCAAACTTGATTTAGCATTACCTGCTGCTCTGGTTGCATCATGCGACTTGCGACTCCTTGATCTCTGCGCTCACGGCAGGATCAGATTCTAATAAGGTACATAGGGTTGAGGTTTTCTTATCTAACTCTTCCCATTCACTGCTCGGTTCAGAGCCAGGTACAATCCCTGCCCCTGCGAATAAATGCAATTTATTTCCCATGACTAATGCGCTACGAATCGCGACACAAAACTCACTGCGTTGTTGGCTTAAAAAACCAACGGCACCACTGTACCAACCACGGGCAAACGGTTCGTTATCAATAATGAAATCCAATGCGGACATGCGAGGCAAGCCAGCAATTGCTGCGGTTGGCTGTAAATTATCTAATAATTGTGAATCACAACACTCAGCGTTGATCTCTGCAGAAATTGGGCGTTTCAAGTGCTGAACTTTACGTAACTTCACGAGTTCAGAGCTTTCCGCTACCGTCATTGATAAGCTAAATTTAGATAAGCGATTGATAATATCATCGACCACAAGACGGTTTTCATATTGATTTTTCTTATCCGCAATAAGCCAAGAGGCAAGCTGGTTATCCTCTTCTTCATCGTGACCACGACCAATGGTTCCCGCTAAAGCCTCTGTTTTTAAAGCATAACCGTTACGAACATATAAGCGCTCTGGTGTAGAGCCAATAAAACAATGTTCGCTATCTAGCGCCATCATAAAATGAAAGCTATGGCTGTTTGCTTTACGGCTTGCTTTTAAAAATTGAGCTGAAGATAAGGTCTGATCAAGTGTTAAGGTCGTTTTACGCGCAAGCACTACTTTCTCAAATTGTTGGTTTGAAATTGCCGTCAACGCTTTATTGACCATGTTAGTCCAATCAGATTTTTCTGGCGTATTAATTCGTTGTGTTACGCGACAATGCAATTCAGACAGTGATGAAAAATGCTCTACCAGTTTATCCAACGTCGATAGCAGACGTGAATTATCGTCAGATAGATTAACCATGATCTGCCAAGATGAGACTAAACGGCTGATTTCAACTTGTGGTAAAAAGAAAAAAGACGACATACAACGTCGATTACGCTCGGTACGCCCATCAAAAGAACGCCCACCCCAAATTCGTTGCTTTGGTGCTAATACTTTCTGCGCGGCGCTTGGGTCTGTAAATGTCTTCACTTGCCCGATAACCGCGACTTCTTCTTGGCCATCACGAGACTGCCAATAAAATTTAGGGAATACGGGTTGAGCTTCTAGCCAATCAATCAGTTGATCGCCAATCGACCAATCTAATTCAAGACAAATAGTATGACGTGACGTTGCCTGCGTAATTTGATGACGAATCGATTCAATGGCATTTTGAAAAGTGGACAAATTAACCTCTCTTGATCGTTTTCAGCCATCATGGCAACCGTATTGCACAAGCGGAATTGCTTGCTATTTCCTTGTATGAACCAGTGATTCTAGCAAAAGGTTTGAAAATAAAAAATAATTCACATCAATTGTATGTATAAAAAATAAAACTCTTATCAAATTTTGTTGATTTATGTAAATCTAAAACAATGTAAAATTCCCTTTATTGCCCACATATTAATCAACACTCACAAAAGCCATAAGAAAAGAGAATACGTCTAATCCCAGTAGGAAATATTGCAGACACAAATTTGGCGTGATTATTTTCTAAAAATTGTTTCTCACTCCTATAGAAATAGTGTAATTTGAACCTATAACGTATTTTTTTCATCAGGGTTTCACCATGCAAAATATTGGAATGTCATCAAAACTTAGCAGTGTATGCTACGACATCCGTGGTCCAGTTCTTAAACATGCTAAAAGAATGGAAGAGGAAGGCCACAAGATTCTTAAATTAAACATTGGGAATCCCGCCCCATTTGGTTTTGACGCCCCTGATGAAATCCTAGTTGATGTGATTAAAAACCTACCAACGTCGCAAGGTTACTGTGACTCAAAGGGTATCTACTCTGCTCGTAAAGCGGTGGTTCAACATTATCAACGTCGTGGTTTATTAGATTTAGATGTAGAAGATGTTTACATCGGTAATGGTGCATCTGAGCTAATCGTAATGGCAATGCAAGCGCTATTAAATAATGGCGATGAAATGCTAGTTCCTGCTCCTGATTACCCATTATGGACGGCTGCAGTGTCACTTTCAGGTGGTAAACCTGTGCATTACATCTGTGATGAAGGGGCAGATTGGTATCCAGATCTAGACGACATTAAAAAGAAAATCACACCAAACACAAAAGGCATCGTGTTAATTAACCCGAATAACCCAACTGGTGCGGTATACAGTCGTGATTTCTTACTACAAGTTGTCGAAATTGCACGTCAAAACAACCTAATCATCTTTGCTGATGAAATTTATGACAAAGTACTTTATGACGGTGCGGTTCATACTACCTTAGCAACATTGGCACCAGATCTTTTAACTGTGACGTTTAACGGTCTATCAAAAGCGTATCGAGTGTGTGGCTTCCGTGGTGGTTGGATGTTCTTGAATGGTCCGAAAGATCACGCTCAAGGCTACATTGCTGGCTTGGATATGCTCGCTTCAATGCGTTTATGTGCAAACGTACCAATGCAACATGCGATTCAAACAGCACTAGGTGGTTACCAAAGCATTAATGAACTTCTGCTTCCGGGTGGCCGTTTATTAGAGCAACGTGATAAAGCGTATGATCTTATTACACAAATTCCAGGCATCAGTTGTGTTAAGCCAAAAGGGGCGATGTATATGTTCCCTAAACTGGATCCTAAAATATATAAAATCAAAGATGATCAGAAGTTTGTACTGGATTTTTTAATCAAAGAGAAGGTTCTACTAGTTCAAGGAACTGGCTTTAACTGGCCAAAACCTGATCACTTCCGTATTGTAACGCTACCTCGTATTGACGATCTAGAAACAGCCATTGGTCGTTTAGAGCGCTTCTTACATACTTACAAGCAATAGTCTTTCTGGTTATAAAAATTCAAAAGCCTGCTCACTTCACTTGCAGGCTTTTTACTATTCGTAGCACTAAATTTTAATGACTAACGCTCACGCACAAAATGGTTTTGAATAATCGCACCAAGGAAGGTTTCGCTCTTCACAAACTTAAAGTTTAACGGCTGCTCTAAATCACCAAATAATGGTGAACCTCCACCTAAAAGTACAGGAATAGTGGTAATAATAAGCTCATCAATCAAATCTTCTTTTAAGAAATTTTGGATCGTCACACCACCATCGATATACAGATCTTTAAAACCTTTCGCATGAATATCGTTAAGAACTTCTTTTAACTCACCCTTAACTAAAAAGACTTTATCTTCATACCCTTCAGGTACTGATGCCATGGTATTACTCAGAACAAAAACGGGTTTGGAATACGGCCAATCAACACCAAAACTTAATACCATATCAAGCGTGTTACGCCCCATGACCATCGCATCAATACGATCAAAATGTTCAACAAACCCCATCGAATCTTGTTCTGGGTTTGGAATGGCATGTAGCCAATCAAGGCCTCCATTTTTATCCGCGATATATCCATCTAGGCTTGTTGCTATAAATACACTGTTTGACATTAAAAGCTCCGATATATCTAAATTTACTCTATTCTTTGGTAATAATTATTACGCAATACTGCCCTTAGGCGTCATATTAAAATGACGCTTAAACTCGCGACTAAATTGTGAAGTACTGGTATATCCAACTAAATGCGCGGCATCAGTTACTCGTCGCCCTTCTAGTTGAATTAATTCTTTGGCTTTATTCAAGCGTACTTTTTTTAAATACTGCAATGGGGATTCAAATGTTACTTTACGAAAAGCAGAATGAAAGGCAGAAACACTCATGTTCGCCTCTTCCGCTAAATGTTGCACGGTTAACCCATCCGCATAAGATTGATGCATCTTATTCATCGCTTTAGCAACTCGTGCATATTGGCTGTCATGATGAGCCAAATTAAATAAAACGTGCCCTTCAGGACCTGTAAGTGCTCGATACACAATTTCTGTAAGTAATGACTCACCTAGCATTTTTGTATCTAATTCAGAATGCAATGCAATCATTAATCGCTTACAGCTTTCAAGCATCTCGTCTGCCATTTTAACTGACGTTAAACCAAAACCATCTTGTTGCGACTGTCTACTTGGCTGAAAATCAGCCTCTTCTAATTCATTAACTAAGCGATGAAGCAACGACGAATCAACATCAATACTGAGCCCTAATAGCGGCTCTCCATTTTCAGGAAATGCTTCACACTCTAATGGCATAGGTACACCAACAACCAGATAATCATCAGGTCCATAACTGACAGGCTGATTGCCAATATGTATGTGTTTATGGCCTTTTCCCATCACTATGATGCCTGATTGATAAACAAAAGGCTGACGCTGGTTACCTTTACTGCTGCGATAAAACCATACACCAGGAATAGCCGTCTCTCTAATCCCTTCAAGATCATTAAAACCATAATGATCAGCATAGCTTTGCATTAATTCACCAAGAGAGCTCATCCTATTTCCTTTATCTAATCAAGATCACATCTATGACTTTCTTTTTTGAAAATACATGCAATTGTAGAAATAGGCAATAAAAAAGCAGAAACCTACCTTTCTAATGTCACAATTGAATACTAATATGCACTTATTGAAATAATAAGTTCTAGAAAATAGAACATCACCTTTTGGAAGAAATGAGGTACAGCAATGAAATTCTCTTACGTTAACCCGACACAAATTCATTTTGGCCAAGGTCAAATCGCAGCAATTGCTACATCAATCCCACAAGACCAAAAAGTATTAGTCATTTATGGCGGTGGTTCAATTAAAACAAATGGGGTTTATGACCAAGTTGTTACAGCACTGGCTAACCATTCTTGGATCGAGTTTTCAGGCGTTGAGCCAAACCCAACAGTTGAGACACTAGACAAAGCGGTTGCTATCGTTAAAGCAGAAAACGTAGATTATATTCTTGCTGTTGGTGGCGGATCTGTTATTGATGGTTCTAAGTACGTTGCTGCTGCAGCGAAATATGACGGTAATGGTTGGGATATCCTAATTGGTCAGCATACCGTGACAGAAGCTGTGCCACTGGGCGCAATTTTAACGCTACCGGCAACAGGCTCTGAATCTAACTCTGGTGCAGTAATCACTCAAAAATCGACACAAACTAAACTGCCTTTCATGGCGGCAGCAGTACAACCTAAATTTGCGGTTCTTGATCCTGATTCAATGAAAACATTACCTGAGCGCCAACTGATTAATGGTCTAGTCGATGCTTGGGTTCATACCTGTGAGCAATACTTAACAATGCCAACAGGTGCAATGGTTCAAGATGGGTACGCAGAAACGCTGTTACGTAATTTACTAACGCTTGGCGCTCAATACGACAACCGTAACAACAATGAATGGCGCTCAAACCTAATGTGGACAGCAAACCAAGCTTTAAATGGCCTTATTGGTACTGGTGTTCCTCATGATTGGGCTACGCACATGATTGGTCACGAACTGACTGCGCTTTATCATGTTGATCACGCTCGTTCTTTATCTATCATTCAGCCATCTTTACTTCGTAACCAAATCGAAGCAAAACGCGCTAAACTAGAGCAAATGGGTAAAAACGTATTTGGTTTAGAGATGTCAGATGATTTAGCAGAGCGCACTATTGTTGAAATCGAAACCTTCTACCATAGCTTAAACTCGCCAACAGAGTTAACGGAACATGGCGATGATAAAGCAACAGCGATTGATGCCATCATCAAGCAACTTGAAGCTCACGGAATGGTTGCATTAGGTGAACATCAAGCGATTACCCTTGAAGTGTCACGTGAGATTCTAGAAGACGCTGTGAAGTAATATCGCATCTCCATCGTTCTAGATACAAAATAAAAAGCCGATTTAGCACACTGTAATGCTAAATCGGCTTTTCTTATTCTTAATAAATTAAAATAATGAATAGATCACTTAATCACAGGCTTCTTTCTACGCTCCCATTGAGTAATGAAAGCAACAGAAGCTATGATTATTGCCGCACCTAACCATAAGCGTCCTGGAGGTGCCCAACCAAATACTACCCACCCAGCTAACACATTTAATGGCAATTTAGCGTGATCAAACGGCTGCACAAACGACGCATCAGCAACAGCATAGGCTTTTACGATAGCCCATTGCGCCAATGCCGTCATTACACCAGCGCCAAATAGTAATAGCCACACATTCATACCGCTTGGTGTTTGCCAATCGGGTAACGCCAATAAGATATTAAATGGGGTAATAAGAACCAAAAGATACACTACCATAGTCGATGGTGAATCGTTTGACGACATCTTCTTAACCATTAACGAATAACAAGCCCAGAAGAAAGCAGCGCCAACAGGTAATAGTGTTGCCCATGTAAAGCTATCTGCCCATGGCTCAAGAATAATCATCGCCCCAACAAAACCAGCTAATGTTGCACACCAACGAGCCGCACCGACTTTCTCTTTTAAGAATAAGCCAGAGCCAATAGTCGCAAATAAAGGAGAGGTCATTAAAAGGGCGATGCCTTGCCAAATCGGAACTGGGTAAGCTAATGCCCACAACCACAGTTGAATACCAATTACCGACAAGAATACACGCAGCGCATGCATACCAAAATGCTCAGTACGAAGTGAATTACGAAGCCCTAATGTGCGTAAATACGGCAAAATAACAACAAGTGCTATCGCGTATTGAACCAGTGCTACCATGGTTGATGGTAAGCCAAAGTTCATACTGACGTATTGAGCAATACTGTTAACTATCGCAAAGGCAAGGCCTGCAGTTAACATCCAAGACGCACCTTGGACAGGTTGATGCTGAGACATAAAGGTCATTATTCACATTGAAAAAAGGGAAACAAATCATACGACTGTTCCCCTCATTTGCCAACCGTTAACCCCTAACAAACCCCTATAAACTGGGCTTATTAGCTCATAAATTTATGACTTAAGATTTTTAGCATCCATTTTTTGTGTTTTAACAGCAACCTTGCTCTTGGTAACCAATTTGGTGTATTCAATATGGTTTTAGCGTGAGAGAAGGTTTGAAAGCCTTCAATGCCATGGTAACTCCCTACGCCTGAATCACCAATGCCTCCAAAAGGAGCATCATCAGCAGCCACATGCATCATAGTGTCATTAACGGCTAAGCCACCACTGTGTGTTTTCTGACTGATGTCTTTAACCAGCTGTTTATCTAATGACATCACATATAATGCTAATGGGCGCGGACGCGCCTGAATATAATTCAAGGGTTCTTCGATTTTGTCATAACCCATAATTGGCAATATCGGTCCAAAAATCTCCTCTTTCATTACTTGCATGTCGTCAGTTACGTTCGTCAGTAAACGAGGTAAGAATGAACGACCGTCTATTTTCTCAACATCACCAATCGCCGTAATTATGGCTCCCTTCTCTTGGGCATCTTCAAGGTAGTTATTTAGACGATTATATTGAGCTTGGTTAATGATATGGCTGTATTCTCGTCGTCCCTTTTTCTCAGGAAAAGCTTGTAAAAATCGACGAGAATAAAGCGAGATAAAGTCATCCACTTTATTTTTAGGAACAAAGACATAATCAGGCGCAACACAAATTTGGCCTGCATTCATAGACTTGCCAAGCATAATAGCATCTACCGCTGATGTTAAATCGGCATCTTCTGCGATGATCACTGGTGATTTCCCACCTAGCTCAAGAGTCACAGGTGTCAGATTTTTAGCCGCAGCACTGGCGACTAGCTTACCGACTTGAGTTGAGCCTGTGAATAATAGATGGTTAAAAGGCAATTGTGAGAACTCTGCCGCGACATCCCCCTCTCCTTCAATAATACAAACGTGCTGAGAAAGCTCAGCGAACACACGGCGAAGCACTTGATTTGTTTGAGGCGTGTATTCACTTAACTTGACCATGACACGGTTGCCCGCAGCAATTGCAGTTACAATAGGCGCAATACTTAAATAGATAGGAAAATTCCAAGGGACAATAACACCAACAACGCCAAGCGGCTGATAACACACTGACACCTTTGAAGGAGAGAGCAATAGTCCTGCATGGCGCTTTTTAACGTTAAGCCATTTAGGCAAACGCTTAAGCGTATAATTGATGTGTTGAATGGAAGGCATCAAATCACAAATACTTGAATCAAAATGACTTCTAAACCCATAATCTTGTTCAAGTGCTGAGACTAAAGCCCCTTTTTCAGTTAAAAGCGCCGCTTTTAATTTGATAAGTAGTGATAGCCGATCTTCTTTTGCAGGGTAAGGAGACGCTTGATATGCCTGTTGAAGCTGCTCAAATTCATACGATAAATTAACGACACTGTTCATGGTCTAAGTCCATTTATTGGCCAAAAAATCATTATAGCAATGCCATTTAATTCGCGAAATCATTCTACTTTAGGCCTGTGCTCTTCTTCTCTTTTTTAAATAACTCATTGATCTTTTTGTAACAAGGCTGTAATGATATAGAGATAGTAATAACTGTGAGAACAATAATAATGAATAAACCAACCAATATTACTCTGTCCCCACAATGGGAAGATCGCATAAGTAACGAACAAAAGTTACGTCGTAATGATCAGCGCAGCGTTTTTCAACGAGATCGTGCTCGTATTCTCCATTCTGCTGCTTTTCGTCGCCTTCAAGCAAAAACTCAAGTTCACGGTCCAGGCAGTGCCAATGATTTTTATCGCACGCGCTTAACACATTCTTTAGAGGTTTCACAAATTGGCACTGGTGTAGTTGCACAACTTAAATTAAGGCAGCCCGAGTTTCGTAACCTATTAACCTCTACCAGTTTAATGGAAAGTATCTGTTTAGCTCATGATATAGGCCACCCTCCTTTTGGTCATGGTGGTGAGATTGCGCTTAATTATATGATGCGTGATCATGGCGGGTTTGAAGGCAATGGGCAGACGTTACGAATTTTAAGTAAACTAGAGCCTTATACTGAACATTTCGGTATGAACTTAGCAAGAAGAACTCTACTTGGTGTTCTTAAATACCCTGCATTTTTAGACCAAGTTCACTCTAGCTTCCACCCTGAACCGGTCGCTAACTTACGTCACTTAAAATCCATTGAATGGCATCCACCGAAAGGAATTTACCGTGATGATGAACAGATCCTAAATTGGGTTTTGACCCCACTATCTGATCACGATAAAGCCCTGCTATCTACACTTCGGTTCCAAAAAGAAGGCGATAATAGCCATAGAAAAACACGCTTTAAATCCATTGATTGCTCAATCATGGAGCTAGCTGATGATATTGCTTATGGTGTTCATGATTTAGAAGACGCGATTGTGATGGGGATTGTCACTCGTAACCAATGGCAAGAATCTGTAGCAAGTAAGCTTGCCGAGTGTGGTGATGAATGGTTTGAAGCTAATATTGAAACCATCAGTGACAAGCTGTTTTCAGGTCTTCAATATCAACGTAAAGATGGGATTGGTAGTATTGTAAATGCATTATTAACCTCTATTAGTATTAAAAAAACGACGTTCGAGGAAGAGCCTGAGTTCGATTCAGAATTACTGCGTTGGAATGCATATTTAAGCCCGTCCATGACTTATGCCTTAGAAGTGCTTAAAAAGTTTGTAGGTAAATACGTAATTCACCACTCTGAAATGCAACGGATTGAGTACAAAGGTCAGCAAATTGTGATGGAAATATTTGATGCGTTAAATTCTGATCCTGAACGTTTATTGCCTGAAAATGATAAACGAGAATGGCAAGAAGCAATGATGTCAGGTGGTAATGCGCATCGAGTGATTGCTGACTATATTGCCGGCATGACCGATGGTTATGCTCAGCGTTTATATAATCAGCTTTTTGTTCCTATTTGATCGAATACCGAACAATAAAAGAACTACTCTGAACGGTAGTTCTTTTGATACACCCCTTCCGGCATTTGGCTAATATGAAATTCTATCATGTTGTCAAAAGCCGTTAGAATCGAACCAAATTTATCGGCAGTTTCTGATGCTGTCGATTCATTATCTAATTGACTGAGTACATGGTAACCCGCTTCTGCTGTTGATAGAGCGTTGTCTTTTGGCGCTTTTCGAACACGATAATTGCCCGATAACTCAGTATCAAGATGCACCTTGGGTAATGAATGCAGATTCGTCGAGAGCTGCCACATCTTGTAGGCTTTCTTCCACGTCCCATCCAATAAAATTACACGCTGTTTTTTCTCTGATGTATTCGAGGCCGATGAAATCACCTGGCTTGTGTTGTCTAAAAAAAGCACTTGATGCTGATAATTATCATCACTTAATAATTGGTTTAATTCAGAATGCTCAGTAAAATTCTCACCAATAAAAGTGCGACAGTTTGCCAAACTTAGCGATAGGATCTTCGCTGTCCCTAATGGTCGCTTAGCTTCTGTTGGATGCTGTAGTATGATGAGTTCAATCTCAGTAGAGATCGGGGTTATCCATTTACAAATGCAGGCTTTTTTTGTTTTTAAACATTGAAGACAAAATCGAATCACAAGGAACCTTTGTTTTGTTGAAATTACTTTTTCCCATTTTAGTTATGCTTGGGTTTGCACAACTAACACCAGTATCTGATTTTTTTACTTGGGACAGAAACTTAATTCTACAAGGCGAGGTTTGGCGATTAATTACGGGTAACTTTACCCATACTAACCTTGCTCACCTAATAATGAATGCTGCCGCACTAATGGTATTTTGTTTTATTTTTAAGGACATATTAAATCCAAAAAAATTGTGGGGCCTACTGCTTTCTATCAGTTTAATGACTGGAGGGCTTCTCTTATTATCTCCTATCCAATCTTATGTAGGCTTATCTGGTGTATTACATGGCTTATTTATCTGGGCTGCGATTGAAGACATCAAACAGCAACGAAGTACAGGGTGGTTATTACTCGTCGGTGTCGTCGCTAAAATTGCTTGGGAACAATACTTTGGAGCAAGCGCTTCAACCATATCTTTAATAAATGCTAACGTTGCTATAGAGGCTCACCTAATTGGAGCATGTTGTGGTGCAATACTCCAATTACTCTACTATTTCTATACACTTAGTACAGCCTCTGACGCCCCAAAATAGAATGAGATAGCGTTGTACCGTCCACTAATTCTAGCTCTCCGCCCATAGGGACACCGTGCGCAATTCGACTTGCAGGGACTTGGTGCTCCTGACACACTTCAGCAATATAGTGAGCTGTCGCTTCGCCTTCTACCGTCGGGTTCGTTGCTAAAATCACTTCGGTAATATCGCCACGGCCTAAACGGTGGTCAAATAAATCTAAACCGATATCACTTGGACCGATACCATCAAGAGGAGAGAGATGCCCCATTAAAACAAAATAACGCCCAGAGAATTGCCCTGTTGCTTCTACCGCAACGATATCGGCAGGACTTTCTACGATACACAACTCACCGCTGGCTTGACGTTTTGGGTTTAAACAAATTGCACACGTATCTTCTTCAGTAAATGTTCTACATTCTGAGCAATGTCCAATCTCAGACATCGCACGAGACAAAGAGTCCGCCAGTTGCATTCCCCCTTGACGGTTACGTTGTAAAAGATGAAACGCCATTCGTTGAGCTGATTTTGGACCAACGCCAGGTAGGCATCGTAATGATTCCATTAATTGTTCTAATAAACCACTTGTTCGCATAGTTTTTTTATATTCCAGAAAAGAAAAAGGCAGCCACTTAGCCGCCTAATTTTACCAAGATAAATATGAATAATCTGTCTTGATTTTTATCATTTAAGATAAATTAGAATGGCATTTTAAAGCCTGGTGGCATTTGCATTCCACCAGTAACACCAGCCATTTTTTCTTTTTGTGTTTCTTCAATGCGACGAGAAGCATCATTGAACGCGGCTGCGATCAAATCTTCTAGCATCTCTTTTTCGTCTTCTTCCATTAAGCTTGGATCGATTTCAACACGACGAACACTGTGAGAACCTGTGATAGTAACCTTAACAAGGCCAGCACCTGATTCACCAGTTACTTCCATGTTTGCGATTTCTTCTTGCATTTTTTGCATGCGATCTTGCATTTGCTGGGCTTGCTTCATCAAGTTGCCCATGCCGCCTTTTCCACCGAACATAATTATTCTCTCTTAAATTTACTTCTTTGTTACTAAGAAAATGGGGATGAATATTACAATTTCAACCCATATGTATATTTTACTTTATTTGTATAAGAACGAATTAAATCGGCCTTACACTTTCTTGATCCATTTCTGCACCAAACCTCTGTATAAAGAAATTCACGTGTGGATCTTGTTGTAAACTTTGGTACGCCGTTTGTAATTTGGTTTGATACATTTGCTCACGTAATTCTAAAGGTGTCGTACCCTCAGTACTAATATCAATCAATACTGTGATGTCTTTATTAAGCGCCTGACTCAATGCCTGAGCTACCAATTCATTGGCTTTATCGCCATTCAAATGAGACTGAGCTGCTCTCAAATGTAATGTTACTTGGTTGTCTTTCTCAACAAACGACGAATTTAACACTAACTGTTGAACCAATTTTGGCAGGGTTAATGACATGGCCAGTGCTGACCATTCATCTTGCTTTGATGATTCTTCCACCAGTAATTTTACCATCTCTGGTGTTTTTTCATGCTCTAGTGCTTGCTTTAACTTGGTTGGAGTAATATCACTCACGACCTTTTTCTGTTCAGGTTGTGTTGATTTCCAACGATAAGGCTCTTCTGGTTTTTTCTCTTGTGCTGCTGAACTTCCAATTTGCGACACCTGAGCACGAGGGGCTAAATGCTGTTTTTCAGCAATGCGTTCTAGCACTGAACTCGTTTTTTTCTTATCGGATGCCGCACTAGACTTTTTTGAGCCAGTACCATTGTTTGTGTTAGCTAAATTATTTTTTGCACTGCGTAACTGGTTACGAACGCCAAGCAAACCCGTTTTTGGTGCAACAGCAGGCTCTTGCTGTACAGGAGGTACAGAAGATGACGTTTGCTGCATTGATTGATGCGAATCCCCCATAGGAGGCGCATCATACATAGGTGGTTGCTCTGACTCTACTGGTGGTACGTATTGATTCTGAGTATTCGCTTGTTGTGGTTGAGCGATTTGAGATGCCTGACGCTGAACTGGCGTTTGAGGTCTCATCGTTGCTGGATTTGAGTCTACAAGCGGTGCTGACTGCTGCCTTGGCATCGCCATAGGTTGAACAACTTGAGGCTCTGTTGATGGTACAGCAATCGGCTGAGCATCTAACTGTTGTGCATGAACGGGACGAAACGCAACCATTCTTAGCAGCATCATTTCAACGCCCGTTTTTTCCGTTGGCGCTAACGGTAAATCTTTACGGCTTTGTAAGGCAATTTGATAAAAAAGCTGCACTTCTTGTGGAGATAATTGGCCACTTAACAGTTCAATACGCTCTGCATCTGGCTGTGTTTTATCCAAAGTAGCCGGCAGTGCTTGATACATGGCTAATTTATGCAATTGATTAGCGATTTCTTTTGCTAATCCATCCCATTCAATCCCCATATCAGCAAGATCATTCACACAGCTCATTAATGTCTGCATGTTTTTCGTGCTTATAGCCTCTAAAATCCGAACCGCTTGATCCGTGTCTAAAGTGCCTAGCATCGCTGAAACAATATCAGTGGTAACAGAGCCATTACCCAATGCTATCGCTTGATCTGTCAAGCTCAGTGCATCACGCATACTGCCGTCAGCAGCATGAGCAATCAGGCCTAATGCTCTTGCGTCTTTTGTTACTTCTTCTTTATCTAAAACAAAATCTAGCTGCTCATGAATTTGATCAACACTGATGTGCTTTAGATGGAATTGCAAACAACGAGACAATATCGTTACAGGCAGTTTCTGTGGATCGGTCGTTGCTAATAAAAATTTGACGTACTCTGGCGGCTCTTCCAATGTTTTTAATAACGCATTGAAACTATGGCGCGACAGCATATGAACTTCATCGATCAAATAAACCTTAAAACGACCACGCGCAGGTTTATATTGAACATTATCAAGCAGTTCACGAGTATCTTCTACTTTGGTTCTAGAAGCGGCATCGATCTCAAGTAAATCAACAAAACGTCCTTCGTCGATTTCCTTACAAGTAGAACACACACCGCAAGGGGTTGATGTGATCCCTTCTTCACAGTTCAACCCTTTCGCGAACAAACGTGCAATGGTGGTTTTACCCACACCACGAGTTCCGCTAAATAAGTAAGCGTGATGAAGTCGATTATGGTCAAGTGCGTTTTCCAACGCCGTAAGCACGTGAGGCTGGCCAACCACATCTTTAAAATGATGCGGACGCCACTTACGTGCCAGAACTTGATAGCTCATAGAATACAGCCCAAAATAAAATAGATCTAAATCGTAGCACAGCAAAAAAATGAGATCTCCCTTGATAGAGAGATCTCACTCAATTTATTGTGTATATGAGGAATTAGTGACCAGCAAACTCACAGATGCTGTATACGTTTAGGCCTAAACCTTCTAAACGAGTTTCACCACCAATTTCTGGTAGGTTAATAACAAATGCTGCGTGCTCAACTTCACCACCAAGTTGACGGATCAGTTTTACTGTTGCTTCAATCGTACCGCCAGTAGCTAGTAGGTCATCAACCACTAATACTTTATCACCTTCAACAATTGCATCAGTATGAATTTCTAGCGTATCTGTACCGTATTCAAGATCATACGTTTGTGCGATTGTCGGACGTGGAAGTTTTCCAGGCTTACGTACAGGAACAAAACCAACACCTAACTCTAGCGCTAATGGTGCACCAAATAAGAAACCACGAGCTTCAGTACCAACAATCTTAGTAAAGCCACCTTGTTTATATTTCTCTACAAGTAGCTGAATTGTCGCTTGATATGCTTTTGGGTCTTCCATCAAGCTAGTTACATCACGGAACATGATGCCTGCTTTTGGGTAATCAGGAATAGATTTGATGCTGCTTTTAATCAGTTCAAGTGTTTCTGTCGACATGATTTTGTCCTATTCTGCCTAAATCCGGCATTAAAAAAAATTAACCGACTTATGTTATTCACTTTCTGTGTTGTGAGCAAGTATTACCCGTCGAGATGAGCAGTTGTTCTAATGCCTATTGCGCTAGTCGATTATTTTAAAAATTAAGAACTTGGGATGGTTGAAAACCAATATAGAAGTGTAATTGCTAATACTAACAATAAAAATTTCACCCACAAAACTGGCGCTATTATGATAGAGAGAAGAAAGCTAAGCACTATCATTACAAACGCCTTCTTTTTAATGGAGGCCTTGATAGTTTTACACGCCTGCCACTCAACAATAGGAGGGCCTAAATAAGGGTGCTTAATAAGCCAAGCATGGATTCGAGGTGAAGCTCGCATAAAACATGCGCTAGCAAAGATCAAAAATGGCGTCGTTGGTAGGAGAGGTAAAAATACACCAATAAGACCTAGAACTAATGCGATAACGCCAATAAAAAACCAAAACGCCTTATGGGTAAAATGCAAATCTGTCTCTCTAAACCAAAACTATACTCTAACGTGAGGCTATCACTAAACAATCAATCTATGAAGAACTTAATTCAAGCTTAAAACTGCTACACCCTAAACTGTTTAAAAGTAAGCTATTTTCCTGTGTAATAGGGAAACGATGTACCTTGTTATTTTCGGCTCCCTGAGTTAATTGTTCGCTTCCTCGTACCACACTGCGCTCTTTCTGATTATCCCATACGGCATCAAGTCCTGCAGATAAAATAAAGATGGCCTCATCAGAAAAATCGACATACCCAAACATACCTGACATGGGGTAAGAATGTGCCATCGTTGCCATTCCTTTTTCAATCGAAGCAACCATTTTTGGTATTGTATTTAATGTAATGTTTTGATCTCGGATCAAATCATTAAAAAATGCTCTGATCAACAGACAAGAAACAACACCACTCTCCTCATCTGATTTTGAGTCGACAAGATAAAAGAATAAACGGCCATCTAACAACCACTCATAATCAAAAATCAGTGGCATTCCATCTGCTGGTTGTAATAATCGATAACTTAATTTCCAATTACCTTGCTGCGCATCATTTTCTGGCAACAACTCAAATAAAAGCTCTCTGCCTATATTAGGTTCATTTTGTAAATGGTCTAAGTGCCAATGCAGCTCATCATTACAACTTTTATCAAGTTCTGATGTTCTGAACCATTGGCTAGAAAAGTCCTGCATCCGCTGAGAACTCTCTTCACTTAACTTTAACGCCGATACCAATGATTTAATCAAAATAGAAATATCATTGATAGGCTTAACTAAAAAATCTTTTGCTCCTAAACGCAACACTTTTGCCACATCTTGCATATCTCCACTGCCTGAAATGACAATGATTGGCAACATTGGGTATTCTAAAACGGCTTCCTCAACAAACTCGATGCCATTTAAGATTGGCATCGCTAAATCACACAACAACACATCTGGTAATGCGTTTTGTAATATTTTCAACCCTTCTAAGCCATTACAAGCTTCTTTAACATTGCATGAATAACTTTCTAAAACCGCTTTTACCATAGATCGAAAAACAGGATCGTCATCAACAATCAATACATCTTTATTAAAAAGTAAATCTTCTACTGGTGCTTTAACTTCATCTACATTTTTTTCGCACTGCTCTATCGACATACGACAACCCTCTGCACGTTCCTTAGCAAATAATGGATACTTCCTTTATTTTTGTTATTACTCAGAATAAATTTAGTTCTATATTGGGTGGAGCACAAATATTTTTAGATAAGATTATTAATAACTGCTAAGAAATTGGCGAAAATGCTCTTTTATTTATAGAATTTCACTTTAGTTGACTTATAACAACACGTCCCTTACTGTTTTAGTTACACTTTAGCGCTCGAAAAAACAGAGAGTATCTTAATATAATGAAGTTAGATGATTTAAATTTGTTTCGACAGGTTGTTGATAATGGCAGCTATACTGCCGCCTCAAGAAAAACCCTAATCCCTGTTGCGACAATTACTCGTCGGATTCAAGCCTTAGAAGATTCTTTAGATATTCGCTTACTTAATCGCCACGCTCGCAAGTTATCACTAACAGAAGCGGGACAAAAGTTTTATGATGAATGCGCCCCAATTTTAGCGACCTTAGTTAATACCAGTGAATGCCTAGGTGAAGAGTGCCGTGGCGCTGCTGGTAAATTAAAAATCGCAGCTCCCTCAAACCTGACCAAACGCATGATTCAACCTATCTTAAATAAGTTTATGCTGATCTATCCTAATATCAGTATTAACTTAACTATGAGCAACCAACCAGAACAGCTTGACCCAACTGATTGGGATATTGTTTTCCGTGTTGGAAAGCAAAGAGACTCGTCACTTATTGCTCGTCAAATTGGATCTTTAGAAGATATTTTAGTCGCTAGCCCTGCTTATTTAGAAGCAAATTCAGAGCCAACACACGCACAAGAGTTACATGAACACCATTTACTAAAAGGCAACCCTTTAATGCGTTGGCGTTTAACGAATAATGATGGTGAATCTGTCACAATTACTGATGCTGGGCGTTTTGAGGCGAGTGAACTTAATGTAATTCGAATGGCTTGTTCTGATGGTTTAGGGATAACGCTAATGCCAGATATCATGATCCGCCAATACCTTGCTGATGGCTCACTAGTACGCGTTCTTAAAGACTGGTCAGCGAATCCTAGAGATATTTATATGATTTATAACCATAAAGATCATCAACCTGAAAAAGTCCGTCTTTTTATTGATTTCGTAAGTAGCCACGTACCAAGTTAATACGACAACACATTTCAGGACAAGACACACATACAAAAAAAGCCTGTGATAACAGATATCACAGGCTTTTCTTTAGACGAAATTTAAATTTCTTCGTTATAAATATCTAAGCTTGCTACATTTTGAGCTTCATGATCTTTTTTTGCATCGTCACCACGTAAACTTTCTAAATACTCTAAGTAATTTTGGTCTACATCACCAGTTACATAGTGCGCATTAAAAACTGAGGTTTCAAAGCGTTCAATTTCACGGTTACCACAACCGACAGCATCAACTAAATCTGACAGATCTTGGAATATTAATGCGTCAGCACCAATTTGCTTACAGATTTCATCCACTTCACGGCCATGAGCAATTAACTCATTTGCACTTGGCATATCAATACCGTATACGTTCGGGAAACGAATCTCTGGCGCAGCTGATACCATGTAAACATTTTTAGCACCTGAATCTCGTGCCATTTCAATAATCTGCTCAGAAGTAGTACCACGAACAATTGAGTCATCAACCAGCAGTACATTCTTATCTTTAAATTCTGAACGAATAGCGTTTAATTTACGACGTACCGATTTTTTACGCTCTTGCTGACCTGGCATAATAAACGTACGGCCAACATAACGGTTTTTCACAAACCCTTGGCGGTAAGGCTTATTAATAATTTGAGCAATCTCAAGGGCAATATCGCATGAAGTTTCAGGGATAGGTAAAACTACATCTATCTCTAGATCTTCCCATTCACGTTTGATTTTTTCACCCAAACGCTTACCCATTTCAACTCGTGCACTGTATACCGAAATTTTATCAATAAATGAATCTGGACGAGCAAAGTAAACGAATTCAAAGATACATGGATTTAACTTTGGATCATGCGCACATTGTTGTGTATATAGACCACCTTCAAATGGTGCATATATAGCTTCACCTGGTGCTACGTCACGTACAAAATCAAAACCGACAGCATCAAGAGCGACGGATTCAGACGCCACCATATACTCTGTACGGCCTTCTACTTCACGTTTACCTAGGCATAATGGACGAATGCCATTTGGATCACGGAAAGCAACCATTCCATGACCAATCACCATTGCCGTTACCGCATAAGCACCACGAATTTGTTCATGTACTTTAGCTACTGTTTTAAAGATATCGTCTTGAGTGAGTGGGTAATTCTTAGATTCATCAAGATGGTGAGCAAAGATGTTTAATAATACTTCTGAATCAGAAGTCGTATTAACATGGCGACGCTCTTGTTCAAATAAAGTCTCACGGATTTCATTCGCATTGGTTAAGTTACCATTGTGCGCTAATGTGATCCCAAAAGGAGAGTTTACATAGAAAGGCTGTGCTTCTGAGGCACTAGAACTACCTGCTGTAGGGTATCGAACATGTCCAATACCAACGTTACCTTGTAGGCGTTGCATGTGTTTTGTTTCAAACACATCCTTCACCAAACCGTTCGCCTTTCTCAGACGGAAACGATTGCTTTCTATGGTAATAATACCAGCAGCATCTTGGCCACGATGTTGTAGCACTGTTAAAGCGTCATAGATTGACTGGTTTACTGGTGTTGCGCCCACGATTCCAACAATACCGCACATGTCCTAGAGTCCTCAATTTACTAAAAAACTGGCGCTATTTAGCGCCAGGAAGAAAACTTGATGTATCCTTTAAGTAATCAAAGAACCACGCAATTACAACCTTAAACTGAGGTATTAATTGCGATTGCTTCCACCACTCTGAATCTGATAATGATGTAAAGGCATCACTGAAGAATAGAACCGCTGCAATAATTAGCACGCCCCTTAATCCACCAAAGACAATCCCTAAAATCCTATCTGTTCCTGACAACCCTGTTTTTTGTACTAATTGACCAACAACATAGTTAACAACAGCACCAACAATTAAGGTTGCCACAAACAAGGCAGCTATCGCACTGCCATTTCTTATCATTTCATCATGTATATTTGTAAAATACGCTGCTAATTTAGGATAGAAGTTACTGGCAACAAAAAAGGCACCAAACCATATCACTAATGACAATGCTTCTTTTACAAATCCTCTAACCAAACTGATTAAAGCTGATAGGCTAATAACACCTAAAATGACAAAATCGATCCAAATCATAATTTATCTTTTCTCTGTTGCTGCGCATTTTAACAGAAAAATCCGCTACGCAAACGTTTTCTTATGGGTTTAGTGGTGTAAATTTAAGCAATTGACCATTTAAGCCAGTTATTTCTTTTAATTTCGGTAGTTGTTTTTCAAGATCCGATTTTGAAATATCTGGGCCAACAGCAACTCTCACTAAATCTCCTTTCTGAGGTTCTTTAGGGAAAGTATGCGCCTGGAAACCTTGCTTACGTAATTTAAGCGCTAGATTTTGAGCATTATCTGCATTTCTAAACACGCCAAGCTGGATTATCCATGCGCTTTTTGCGTAATCAATTTTCGGTGCTTCAACTGCTGGTTTTTTCTCTACAATGTGAAGTACTTCTTTTTCCGGCTCTGCTTCTGTCGACTCAATGGTCACCTCTACAGGCTCCCCTGGAAGTTCAGCATCAAAATCTACTGGCTCTTGTATCTCAAATTGCTCTACATCTTTAGAGAGCTCTGGTTTAATTGGAATGCTTGCAAATTCTTCTTGGTAGTGTTTTTTCTTACCATCAAATACATCAGGTAAAACAATTACCCCAATAGCAACCAATATAATAGTTCCGACTAGACGTCGCTGAAATGGACTAGACACTTATGTTCCTTATGCTTCTTGTTTCCAGTAATCCCATACCTCACCAACCGTATGGAAAGAACCGAAGACTAAAATTAAATCATCATTTTCAGCCTGTTGTAAGGCTACTTTAAAAGCATCAACTGGTGATGAATATTCTGTTATTTCTTCTGATAAAACCGCAGTTAACTCACTTGCATTCGCTGCTCGTGGGCCAGATAAAGATGCAGGATACCAAACATCAATCACTCCCGTGAACTCACTCAAGGTCGATTTAATGTCTTTATCATGCAACATGCCGACTACTGCATGTACTTTCTTATTTGGGAAACGCTGTCTTATTTGTTGTACGAGATAATTTGCTGAATGTGGGTTGTGCGCAACATCAAGAATAATTGTTGGCTCAGCTTCTCCGTTACCACGACTTAAACGCTGCATTCGGCCCGGTAAACTAGCCAGTTTCAAACCTTCGACAATATTCACATCACTCAGTTCTAATCCAGACGTACCTAACGCCATTATCGCTGTTGCTGCATTCGCTAAAGGTAAATTTGGTAACGGTAAGTTATCTAGATCAAACGCCCCACTTTTCCATGTCCATGTTTGTGTCTCAGGATTCACGCTATAATCAAACTGGTAGCCTACTTGATATAAATCCGCTCCGATGTCATCAGCATGAGCTGCGACACTTGATGGAGGATTTGGTTGGCCACAGATCGCTGGCTTTTCAGAGCGGTAGATCCCTGCTTTTTCAAAACCAATCACTTCAATGTCATCACCAAGCCAATCAACATGATCAACCGCGAGACTCGTGATAATAGAAACGTCATGATCCACCACATTTGTCGCATCTAAACGCCCGCCTAAGCCAACTTCTAAAAGGACAACATCCACTTGATGTGCTTTAAACGCCCACAAAGCAGATAGCGTTCCGAACTCAAAAAGACTTAATGATGTTTCTTTACGCCATGCTTCAATAGCAGCAAAAGATTGAGAGATAAGAGAATCAGATAAATCGTTACCATTAATACGAATACGTTCGTTATAACGAATAAGGTGAGGGGAGCTATAAACACCAACACGATAGCCCGCATTAATTAAAATAGATTCCATTAATGCACAGGTTGAACCTTTACCGTTCGTTCCTGCAACTGTAATTACCGTTGATGCTGGTTTTGTTAATTTTGCTCGTTGTGCAACACGCTGAACGCGCTCAAGGCCTAAATCAATTGCACTTGTATGAATGCTTTCTAAATAACGAAGCCACACCGATAAATCAGATGTGGCTTTCGGAGAATCAAATGATGTCATAATTCAACTACTTCACTGACGGAATAGAGTGACAGTATATATGACTTAGGGTGCTGTTTTAAGTAAGAACTAGCAACCTTGCTCGCATTTGATTTAATTTTTACTTTGCACCGTCAACAGGAACAACTAATGGCGATGACTGGTTTGTCATTTTAGCCATTAAGCCACCAATACGTTGACGCATTTCACGACGATCAACAATCATGTCTATCGCACCATGCTCAAGTAGGAATTCACTACGTTGGAAGCCTTCCGGTAGATCTTCACGTACCGTTTGCTCGATAACACGACGACCAGCAAAACCGATTAGGGCTTTTGGTTCACCGATATTAATATCACCTAGCATTGCTAAACTTGCAGATACACCACCCATTGTTGGGTCGGTTAATACTGAGAAAAATGGTAGGCCTTTACGAGACAAACGTGCAAGAGCAGCACTTGTTTTTGCCATTTGCATTAGAGACATAAGTGCCTCTTGCATACGTGCGCCACCACTTGCTGAGAAACATACAAGAGGACAGTTATTTTCAATTGCAGCATCTACCGCTTTAACAAAGCGAGCACCAACAACAGAGCCCATTGAACCACCCATAAATGAGAATTCAAATGCACAAGCAACAACTGGAAGCTCTAATAGAGTCCCTTTCATTACCACTAACGCATCAGTTTCATTACTTGATTTTTGCGCAGCAGAAATACGATCTTTATAACGCTTTGAGTCTTTAAACTTCAAAACATCTTTTGGTTCTAGCTCTTGGCCAATTTCCACACGACCTTCAACATCTAAAAATGTTTCTAAACGTTTACGTGCTTTCATGCGCATATGGTGGTCACACTTAGGACACACTTCTAGGTTACGCTCTAACTCTGCAGAATATAGAACCTGTTCACATGACGTACATTTCGTCCAAACCCCTTCAGGGATCGATGCTTTACGTGAACTAACAATATTGCTTGTATTAAAAATCTTTTCAAGCCAACTCATGGACGACCTTTCTATTAGTGATCTCTCGCACCATCGCAAGAGAAATAAATTCAATTAATTAGATTAAACCATAAATAACAGCCAGTGTAGATAAAAAACTGGTTGTACCTATTTTCAATATTGAACCTACATCAACTTTTTGTTTATTAAATAGACGTATTTAATATAGATGTAATATCAGTTATCAGCTAAAAATAATGGGCCTAGTGGTACTCGCGGTAGTTCCCACTCCTGCGGATAATCAACATCAATGAGATATAGTCCTTCTGCTTTTGCTGTTGCTCCGGCTAATTTACGGTCTTTCGCTTCTAGTAGCCACTGTATCCATTCTGGTTTTTGTTTGCCTTTACCAACCTGAATTAAACTGCCAGTAATGTTACGAACCATGTGATGAACAAAGGCATTTGCTTTAATATCAATAACAATAAAATCACCATGACGAGTGACTTTAAGGTGCATTAAATTACGCCAAGGACTACGAGATTGGCAGTGTATTGCTCTAAAAGAAGTAAAGTCATTCTCACCGAGTAAATACTGCCCAGCTTGATGCATTAGGTCTGCATTTAACGGTTCGTGATAATGACTAACACCGTGCCCTAAGATTGCTGGACGAAGACGGTTGTTGTAAATAATATATCGGTAACGTCGCGCTGTTGCTGTAAAACGAGCATGGAAATCTTCGTTCACTTCCTTTGCCCAACGAACGGCGATGTTCTTTGGCAAATTAGCGTTCGCTCCCATCATCCATGCTGCGAGTTTGCGAGTGCTTGTTGTATCAAAATGAACAACTTGTCCGGTGCCATGCACACCAGCATCCGTTCTACCTGCACACATCACTTCAATTGGTTCATTTGCAACAATTGTTAAGGCTTTTTCTAATTCCGCCTGGACGCTATTAACGTCTTTCTGACGCTGCCAACCATAGTAATCGGCACCATCGTATTCAATACATAAAGCTATTCGCATGAGATTTGATTCTTTTTATTCAATTATACGTCATTATAAAAAAAGGCGGGGCTCACTGCCACCGCCTTTTTTAAGATTGTTTTCTTAAAGTTAGCCTAGTTGTTTCATTAATTTTTCAGCTTCAACTTTTAGTTGCGCATCATCACTGCGAAGAACCTCTTCAAGTAACTCTAAAGCACCTTTATCATCAGACATTTCAATATAGGCTCTTGCTAAATCAAGCTTACTTTGAACGTCACTATTTACATCAACATCATGAGAGCCTACGTTACCTAGCATATCGGGAAAGTCATCTAACCCAACATCTAAATTAAGGTCTTCTTCTTCGAAGGTTGATTTATCTCCGTTTTCAGTTTCTGCAATTAATGCTTCAATACTTAAAAAGCGATCATCACCATGGGGATCATTAGCGAAGTTTGGTTGTTCTGCCCAATCTTCATCTTCCACCTCAGAGTCCATGCTTGATGTATTATCAAGATTGAATCCACTCCAATCGCTAGCACCATCATCAATCATGCTATCAATGTCTAAACCAGCACTATCTAAGTGAGTTAACGCTTCTTTTTCTTCATCTGACACTCGTGAATGAAAATCAAAGGGCGCGACATCTTTCTCATCTTCAACAGTTAATGACTCTTCTGATTTGTCGTCTTCGGTGGTATCAATATCGTCTTCTAAAGCAGCTAACGCATCTTCAATCGATAATCCTTCCAGATGATCTTCATCTGCTTCTTCATCTAAATCATCATTAGGCTGTGAAAAATCAACCGCACTACTTTCTAAAAAATCATCTAATGAGAAATCATTTTCATCAAGATCATCTTCAATTTCTGACGCACTATCTACAGCTAGAGTTTCTTCCTCAAGGGCATTTTCTGTTATCGCATCTTCTGCTAACAGATCGTCTTCTAACTCAATTTGCTCTTCAGTCTGAAGTTCATTCAACTCTGTTGCTTCTAAAGACTCATCAAGATCAAACGAGAAATCAGTATCTTCATCTAACTCAGACTCTGTATTCTCTTCGATGTCTGCTTCTTCAGTTTCTAGTGAAAGCGTTGTTACTTCATCGGCTTCCAAGTCATCTTCTAAATGAGCAAATACGTCTTCTTCCGCCTCTGTCTCTACGACTAACGGCGCTTCTTCAGTAACTACTTCTTCTGTTAACAGATCGTCTTCTAGCTCAATTTGCTCTTCAGCTTGAAGTTCATTCAACTCTGTTGCTTCTAAAGACTCATCAAGGTCAAACGAGAAATCAGTATCTTCATCTAACTCAGACTCTGTATTCTCTTCGATGTCTGCTTCTTCAGTTTCTGGTGAAAGCGTTGTTACTTCATCGGCTTCCAAGTCATCTTCTAAATGAGCAAATACGTCTTCTTCTGCCTCTGTCTCTGTCTCTACGACTAACGGCGCTTCTTCAGTAAGTACTTCTTCTGTTAACAGATCGTCTTCTAGCTCAATTGGCTCTTCAGCTTGAAGTTCATTCAGCTCTGTTGCTTCTAAAGACACATCAAGATCAAACGAGAAATCAGTATCTTCATCTAACTCAGACTCTGCACTCTCTTCGGTTTCTACTTCTTCAGTTTCTGGTGAAAGCGTTGTTACTTCATCGGCTTCCAAGTCATCTTCTAAATTAGCAAATACGTCTTCTTCTGCCTTTTCTAATGAGTTATCAAGATCCAATGATGATTCTGGTTCTGAGACTAACTCTGACTCAAACAATGGGATATCATCGATTTCATCATCTTCAGCTTCAACTAGCCAATCTTCATCTCTAGGCGTGTCTTCTGAAAGCGATTCTGATGCTGCTACACCTTCAACGTCAACATCATCGCCAGTCTTTCCCAGCGCTTCATCATCCTCTTCAGAATCATCGCCAATTAGCTCATCTAATAGAGCAGTGCTGTCTTCATCAATCTTAATATCATCGTCGTCGTCACCTTCTGATAAGTACTCATCAAGTAATGAAGTGCTATCTTCATCAATTTCAATATCATCTTCATCAGTTAGTTCATCATCGTCACCCAGTAACTCATCCAACAATGATGTGCTGTCTTCATCAATCTCTAAATCAAGGTCATCTTCATCATCTGATTCATCTAACAGGTCATCTAATAATGCGGTACTGTCTTCATCAACATCTAAATCAAGATCGTCTTCATTATCTGATTCATCTAACAGATCATCCAATAATGCGGTACTGTCTTCATTAACATCTAAATCAAGATCATCTTCAATATTTAAGCTAGTGTTATCTTTATCATTTGAGTCATCCAATAACTCATTAAACATTTCTGTATCGCTATCCAAATCGATACTTTCAGAGTTTTCTTCTGGTTTATCTTCAATGCCTGAAAGCAATGTATCGAAATCTAACTCATCTTCAAGCGAATCACGGCTTGGCTCATCAACTAGTTTTGTTTCTTCTTTTTCATCAAGGTCCCAGCCTTGATCTAGTTCCGACTCTTCTTCATCCTCATCCATTGATGAGAACAAATCATCAAGCATTGATTGATCTAATTCTCCGCCCTCTAGATCTTCATTTTCTTCTAGTTCAGGGGTTGATTTATCAAGTGCTGAAAGATCAGAATCATCAATTAATGATAAGTCAAAATCATCATCTTCCGTTTCAAGATCGCTTTCTGAGAATAAATCACTGTCAAAATCATTAAGCGCTTTTTCCATCTCTTCAAGGCCTAATGCTTTTTCTTCCGCATCAACGGTTAATGCACTTGAAGACATATCAAGGTCATCGTCAAGATCATCTAAACTATCAAGGTCAAGATCATCAGATAGCATTGACTCTAAATCATCATCCTCATCTAATGAAGCAAATGGGTCATCATCATCTGAATCTGTTTTTTCTGTTTCAAATTCAGCAAACAAATCATCATTAGAGTCTGAGTCATCGTTTCCAAATAAGAATTCATCATCGTTGAGATCACCCAAGATATCGTCATCATCATCTAAGCTAATTTCTGGAATATCATCATCCATATTAAAATTATCTTCTGGCATTGCTAATGCAGACGGCAATGGTGTGTCTGACGAACTTTCTGTCGTTTCTTCGTCTTCTTCTTTCTTACGTCGAGAGAAGAAGAAAGCAATTAAGCCAGCAATAAGCGCTCCTGGAATAAGTGCAAGCAATGCAATTAAACCCGGGCTCGACGCTAAATTATCCATTGCGCTTGGTTCTGCTTTTTTCTCTGCTACCGCTAACTGTTTTTGTTCATTAATGAATTTTTCGACTTCATTTCGAATACGATCTTCATCACTTAATTCATTTTTTAAGTTATCAACTTCATGCTGTACTTCAGCTAATCGTACACGTAACTGATGATTATTTTCTTGAAGTGCGGTGAACTCTTGCTCTGTTGTCTCTAGTTCAGATTTTAGAGCAACCACTGAAGGAGCTGATTCAACAACTGGCTCAATTGATTTAACCGTGTTATTGACGGTTTTTGACTCTTGAATTTTCGTTTCTGTTTTAATTGGTGCTACTGTTGATTTTGGTTCTGTTTTTTCAACTTTAGCAATATGTTCAACTTTAGCTTCAGGCGCTTTTTTAACTACTGATTTTTTACTATGCGCAAGCAATAATTGTTTCGCATCATCTGTATTTTCACGACGAACTTGTTCTAATGTCGGTAAACGTAATCGGCTATTTGGCTCTAATCCATGAATGTTGTTATTTTCAAAAGCATGGGGATTTAAACGATAGATAGCTAATAAGGTTTGCTGAACTGATGTGGTATTCGATGGATTTACTCGACTTGCAATCGACCACAAAGTTTCATCTTCTCTTGTTGGCCCATACACTTTTGTCGGGGCCGCTGCCGATTGTTTTTCTAATGCTAAGTTTTGTGATGCAACAGTAGCGGTTCTTGTTGATTGTGATGGCGTCACTACCTGTGAACTGACGGTTTGATCCTTTCCTTCCGGACCTACAATTTGAATTGTACCCGCAGCGTTCGCAACCGAACACTGTGATGCAACGAATAACGCTAAAGGAGTCAGCGTTTTAAACATTTTTTTGGATGCGTCAGACACTAGAGATGCCTCTTAGTAAAATGAAAAAATTAATATCTGTATAACTATATCGGATAATAATAAAAAAACTGTAGCTTTTAAGCAAAAACTGTGTGGTTTATGGGAGAAAAAAGCCTTAGTTTTCACTAAGGCTATAATTCAAAGCAAACCATGCTCTTTATTTATAAAAGAACCGTCATATTAATCAGTAGTAATCGCGAATTAATACTTCTGCAATTTGAACCGCGTTTGTTGCTGCACCTTTACGTACGTTATCTGCAACAACCCACATATTAAGCCCCATTGAATGACTAATATCTTCACGGATACGAGCAACCATTACGTGGTCTTTACCTGTAGCATCACTCACTTGTGTTGGGTAGTCATTACCGTGGAATACTTCAATACCATCGGTTTCTTCAAGTAAACGTGTTGCTTCTACTGCATCGATAGGTGCACGAGTTTCAATATGAACGGCTTCAGCGTGACCATAGAACACTGGAACACGTACACAGGTTGGGTTCACAGTAATCGTATCATCTGCAAAGATTTTTTGTGTTTCCCACACCATTTTCATTTCTTCTTTGGTGTAGCCATTATCCATAAACTCATCAATATGAGGTAAGCAGTTAAATGCAATTTGCTTATCGTAAGCTTTGTTCTCTGCTGGTAAACCGTTTAATAGCTTCGCAGTTTGGCCCGCTAGTTCATCAATGCCCGCTTTACCTGAACCTGATACTGATTGATACGTTGATACGTTGATACGATCAATACCCACAGCATCATGAATTGGTTTTAATGCAACTAACATTTGAATCGTAGAACAGTTAGGGTTCGCGATAATGTTACGGTTACGGAAATCAACAAGTGCTTCTGGGTTTACTTCAGGGATCACTAATGGAATATCGTGATCGTAACGGAAGTGTGATGTGTTATCGATAACAACAACACCTGATTCCGCTGCAATTGGTGCCCATTTTGCAGAAAGTTCACTACCTGCAGAAAATAGACCAATTTGTACTTGGCTCCAATCGAACTCTTCTACGTTTTCAACGGTTAATGTTTTACCATTAAAACGAACTGTTTTGCCTTCACTGCGCTCTGACGCTAAAAGGTATAAATTGCGAACTGGAAAATTACGCTCTTGTAATACATCCATAATAGCTTCGCCAACGGCACCAGTTGCGCCAAGAATGGCAACATCAAATTCTTGAGTCATTAGACTTCCTCGATTGTAAATCCAAGTTGTTTTAACGGGGTTAAACCACAGTGTTTAGTTCCTGTGATTGTGATGGCACTGTATTCTCTTCTATCCCAATACTCTTTACGCATTTTATCAAATGCACCAGGTGTTGAGATTTCTGCTCTGAATATGGCATCATCTTTTCGCACATCATAGACTAACTGAATCAAATTGTGCAGTGTTGAATGATCCCATTGCTGATTTAGTGTCACATTAGGGATTGGGGCTATAGGTAATAACGCTTGTGGATCTGCGCGCTCTTCTCTATTTAAAAACTCACAATAAGAATTAAATATCATTGTGGTTCCACGAGCCTTTCCTTCTAATCCATACCCTGCAATATGCGGAGTAGCAAAAGAAAGTAATGGCAATAACGTCATATCAACGTCTGGTTCAAACTCAAACACATCTAATACCGCTTTAAAGCCGTCTTGTTTTAATAAGCGCTGTTTTAGTGCTTGGTTATCAACCACTGGGCCACGCGCTGCATTGATCACTATCTGGTCATTACGCAGTGCCGTGAGTCTTTTTTCATTCAGCAGGTGGTGAGTTGGAAATTCACCATCGCGGGTGATCGGCGTATGGAAACTAATAACGTCTGATTTTCCAAGTAACTCATCTAACGCGACAAATGAACGTTTGTCGCCTTCTTGCTCTTTAATTGGGTCATTAAGTAAGTATGGAATACCTAACGCATCAAGACATTTAGCTAAATAAGACCCTACTTGACCTGCACCAACAATACCAAACGTTTTATCAAAGATAGAAAAGCCATGCTGTTGAGCCAATACCATGACACAACTTAATACGTATTCTGCAACACCCACTTTATTACAACCAGGAGCTGCTGTGAAAAATATCCCTTTTTCTTTCAGCAAAGTTTGATCAACATGGTCCATACCTGCTGTTGCTGTGCCTACAAATTTAAGTTTATTGGCTTTTGAGATCAGCTCAGCATTCACTTTAGTTACAGATCGAATCATTAATGCATCAACATCAATTAAATCATCTGCTGTTAGTGTTCTTCCTGATTTAGCAACAACCTCACCTAGCTCACTAAATAGTTCAGCAGCATAAGGCATATTTTCATCAATCAATATTTTCATTTTTTAATCAGTTATCCTTTCAATTCATGAATTCAGTTTATCACTTCCGTAACAAAAAACAGGTATAAAAAAACCCAGCCAATTTAAGTGACTGGGTTTTACTATCTTTTTTTAGTGATTACGCGATTACGCTTCGTATTTCTTAATGACTAGCGTTGCGTTTGTACCACCAAAACCGAAGCTGTTAGACATAACGGTTGTTAGTGCTTGATCACGTTTTTCAGTTACGATATCAAGACCTTCAGCTGCTGGGTCTAATGTTTCAACGTTGATGCTCGGCGCGATAAAACCGTGCTCTAGCATTAGCGTTGAGTAAATAGCCTCATGAACACCGGCTGCACCTAGCGCGTGACCAGTCATTGCTTTAGTTGCAGAGATAGCAGGGCTATTCGCACCAAATACTTCTTGGATAGCGCCTAGTTCTTTTGCATCACCAACAGGGGTAGATGTACCGTGAGTATTCACGTAATCAACACTGTCTACGTTTTGCATTGCCATTTTCATACAACGAACTGCGCCTTCGCCTGATGGTGCTACCATGTCGTAGCCATCAGATGTTGCACCGTAACCTACGATTTCACCGTAGATTTTAGCGCCACGAGCAAGAGCGTGTTCAAGTTCTTCGATAACAACCATACCGCCGCCACCAGAGATAACGAAACCGTCACGGTCTGCATCGTACGTACGAGATGCTTTTTCTGGTGTGTCATTGTATTTTGATGATAGTGCGCCCATCGCATCAAACATCATCGTTAATGACCAATCTAGTTCTTCACCACCACCAGCAAACATTACGTCTTGTTTACCAAGTTGGATAAGCTCTACAGCGTGGCCGATACAGTGTGCAGAAGTTGCACAAGCTGAACTCATTGAGTAGTTCACGCCTTTAATTTTGAACGGTGTTGCAAGACACGCAGAAACCGTTGACGCCATTGTACGTGGAACCATGTAAGGACCAACACGCTTAACGCCTTTCTCACGCAAGATATCAACCGCATTTACTTGGTTTAGTGATGATGCACCACCAGAACCTGCAACAATACCTGTGCGTTCATTTGAAACTTGATCTTCTGTTAAGCCAGAATCTGCTACTGCTTGCTCCATTGAGATGTAAGCAAACGCAGCCGCATCACCCATAAAACGCATTTTTTTGCGATCAATGTGATCAGCAGGGTTCATTTTCAAATCGCCCCAAACATTACTGCGCAGACCCTTTTCAGCGAACTGCTCAGAGAAGTTAATGCCTGATTTACCAGCTTTCAGAGACTCTAATACTTCTTCTGCATTGTTACCGATACTCGATACAATGCCCATGCCTGTAATTACGGCTCTTTTCATGATTCTTTCCTAATAAGTCATAAATCTTGGTAGATAATAGCGAAGATAGCACAACAAAGTGGTCAGCTTTCCTATAAGTCGTTAAAATCCGACGTAGATTATCTTTAATGGTGCAAATTTATGTCACGAAATCACATTTTACCACAAAACAGCATCACAAATGCAATTCTTGATTGGAATGAATCTGGGACACCTATCTCAAATGATTTTGATGATGTGTATTTTTCTAATGATAATGGCTTAGAAGAAACACGTTATGTCTTCCTACAACAAAATAATCTTCCGCAACGATGGAAAGAATTTGATCAACGCCGTTTTGTAATTGGTGAAACCGGATTTGGGACTGGATTAAACTTTCTTGCTGTATGGCAGTGGTTCAAAGCATTCCGTTCACAATACCCTGACGCCCCTTTAAAAGAACTTCACTTTGTTAGCTTTGAAAAATTCCCTGTAACCAAAGCTGATTTAGTTAAAGCACATCAAGCATGGCCTGAACTGGCTGAACTCGCAGAGCAACTGCAAGAACATTATCCTGCTGCTGTACCTGATTGCCACCGTTTAGTATTAGAAGATGGCATGATCACGCTTGATCTGTGGTTTGGCGATATAAAAGATTGCATGCCTCAGATTTGGATGGACGATTCTGGTGTTATCGACGCTTGGTTTTTAGATGGTTTTGCACCAAGTAAAAATCCTGAAATGTGGAATCAAAATCTATTTAATAATATGGCAAGTCTTGCTAAAGAAGGCTGTACTTGCGCCACTTTTACAGCAGCTGGTTTTGTTCGCAGAGGCTTAATTGAAGCTGGCTTTGATATGAAAAAAGTCAAAGGCTTTGGACATAAACGCGAAATGATTGCAGGAACATTATCGGAACGTAAAGCCAAGGCTAATCATGAGGTTTGGTATGCACGCACGACACCCGAAAACATCACTGACGTTGCGATTATAGGAGGTGGTGTAGCCAGTGCAGCATTGGCGACAACATTGCTTCGTCGCGGTGTGAGTGTCACTGTTTACTGTAAAGATGATAAAGCAGCACAAGGGGCGTCAGGTAATAAACAAGGCGCGGTATACCCACTGCTTAATGAGAAATTCAACTCCCTTTCTCGCTTCTTTGCTCCAGGATTTATTTTTGCTCGTCAGTTTATCGACCAAGCCGCTAAACACGTAGAATTTGATCACGATTGGTGTGGCGTTACTCAGTTAAAATGGGATGAAAAATCCGCCAACAAGCTGAATAAAATGCTTGAGGGAAATTTCCCTAATGAACTTGTCTCTGCTTTTGATATCGACAAAACCAATCAAATGGTTGGCTTACCGATTAATATGGAAAGCGTCCACTACCCATTAGGTGGCTGGTTATGTCCAAAACAATTAACTCGTGGATTATTTGAACATTTATCAGAAAACCCACTATTTACTCTGCATAATAACGCTGAAGTGACGCAATTAACTCAAACGGACGATAAACAATGGAACCTTGTTCTTGGTGAAAAAACCAATAAACATCAAGCCGTTGTGGTTGCTAATGGGCACAGATTTACTGATTTTGAGCAAACTAAAGATATTCCAGCGACACCAGTTCGAGGGCAAGTGAGTCATATTCCTACAACGGAATCCTTGAAAAAGCTGAAAACGGTGTTGTGTTATGACGGTTACTTAACGCCTGAAAATACCAAGCATCAAAGCCATTGTATTGGTGCTAGTTATGATCGTCGTGATTTAGACTTAGCGTTTAAAGGATCAGATCAAATAGAGAATGGCGAACGCTTACATAAATGCATCCCTAACGAAGATTGGGTGAAAGAAGCTGATACGTCTGATAATTTAGCTCGTGTCGGAATTCGCTGCGCCAGTCGTGATCACCTGCCATTTCTTGGTAATGTGGTTCGTTTTGTGGATATGCAAGAAGAATACAAAAATATCTATAAGAAACGCCATTGGTTACGTGAAGCCAAAGATATCCCTGTTTATGACGGTTTATTCTGCATGCTGACATTGGGCTCTAGAGGATTAAGCTCTGCTCCACTATTGGCAGAAACATTAGCATCGCAAATAATGGGTGACCCAATTCCACTGCCAAACTCAGTACTTGAAGGATTGCACCCAGGGAGATTATGGGTGAGAAGGTTATTGAAAGGGAAGCCGTTGGATATTTAAACCCTCAAGATCAGAGCGGTCGCAAGCTCCCTTGAAGACGGAATAAATTCCTTGAGACGCTTCGCTGGAGAAATTCTCTAGCGAAGCGTCTTAAGTAAACGCAGTTTGCGCCCTCAAGCAGCTCGCTGCGTCTCGCTTTTACTTAATAGAATCAGCCAAGTGACTCACCGCCAGCGCAAAATAATGCGAACGGTTCCAATCCATTAATACTTGGTAGTTATTGTAAACAAGGTACGCACGGCCATCTTTGTCGTCGGGTTGCACTAACCATGCTTCGATATCTACATCAGGTAATGCTTTGCCCGTTAAACGACGAACACCCAATTCTTGCCATTGAGCTAACGTCTTACCTTTTTCTTCCGACAACCCTTTTAAGCTTTCTGCATCTAATGATTCAGGTAACTGAACTTGACGACCCCAAGTATAAGTATCATCCCAGCCTACTTGTTTTAAATAATTTGCAGCTGAAGCAAATACATCGGCTTCGGTAGTCCAAATATCTTTACGACCATCATCATTACCATCAACCGCATACGCTAAGAATGACGTTGGCATAAACTGACACTGGCCCATAGCACCAGCCCACGACCCTTTCATATTTTCTGGAGTAATATGCCCTTGCTGTAAAATCGTTAAGGCTGCCATGGTTTGTTTTTTGAAGAATTCTTCACGACGGCCGTCATAAGCTAACGTCGTCAATGCTTCAATCACATTATAACCACCGGTCAGCTTACCAAAGTTACTTTCAACACCCCATAACGCAACAATAAAACGAGGTTGAACCCCATATTCATTACCAATTCGGGTCAATTCTTTATAGTGCTTTTGGTATAAATCATTCGCTTGTTTGATTTTCCATTTTGGCACAGCTCGTGGAATATACTCATCTAGCGTTAATTTTTTTTCTGGTTGATTACGATCTGATTTAACCGCTTTTTCTTTAAAAGCGATATCTTTAAATGCACGCTCAAGAATCGGTTCTGAAATGCCTATTTCTCTCGCTTCATTTTTTAATTCGACAATATAGTCCTGAAAGTCTCCTTCAGGTGTGCCCGCAGTTACTGATGTTGCCACTAATAAACTGACTATCCCTAGCAGTAATTTTTTCTTCATAGGTTATTTCTCATTTCTTTGTGCTTTCTCTTGCTTGTATTTCTCAAGCAGGTTCTCTGGAGGCGGTGGTAACTGTAAAAAGAAGCCTTCATTTTGAATTGATGCTTTTACTTTTTCTACGTCAACTGAAGCTAATGTTCTGCCTGCCAAATTTACGACCATTACCATGGTTGGCGTACCAAACATTGTCATTAATTCTTTCGGAACGGGTGTAAAGTCATCTTTTTTTGCAATATAAAGATAAGCACCTTGTTTCTTGGTACTTTTATAAACTGAACAGAACATTTTATAACCTATTTTTGATAGAATTGATCTTACTCTCAACTTCAAACATACATTTAATGTCTATTTGATGAGAGCCTTACTAAAAAGTACACTTAAGACAATAAGATAACTTGCTGTACGCTTAAACTGACTATAACATGGTATCAGATTTGTGGTATTAAATTTATCAAGATACAGAATAGTATGACAAAAACAGCCGATTTAAAGGGCAGTAATTTCACCCTTTCAGTATTACATTTACCTAATGATGACGTTGCTTTGGCATTAAGTATGCTTGAGCAGAAAGTAGCTCAAGCTCCCTCTTTTTTTGCTTCAGCGCCTGTCGTGGTCAATATTGAGAATGTATCGAATGAAATTAACTTTTTTGAGCTAAAATCTGGTGTCGAACGCACTGGGATGATCCCTGTTGGGATCACTGGCTGTAAAGATAAAGAAAAGCAGGCTCAGGCAACAGCAGCAGGGTTTGCTGTTATGACTTCATTTACACCTCAACAAGTAACACAAAAAGCCAGTATGCAGCCAACGAAAGTGGTAAAAACGCCTATTCGTTCAGGCCAGCAAGTGTATGCAAAAGATGCAGACCTTGTAATTTTAAATCACGTAAGTCCAGGTGCAGAAGTGATTGCAGATGGCAGTATACATATTCACGGCACATTACGTGGCAGAGCAATTGCTGGCGCGAGTGGTCAAACAGAGGCAAAAGTCTTCTGTAAAAACTTACAAGCTGAACTGATTTCCATTGCGGGTAATTATTGGTTAAGCGACCAAATTGACAAAGAGTATTGGCATCAAAATGTCATGATCACTATGGTTGAAGACCGTATTCAGATCGATACCCTAACGTTATAGCACAACTGAAAAGGAATAATAAAAATGGCACGTATTGTCGTTGTGACTTCAGGCAAAGGCGGTGTAGGTAAAACTACTTCTAGCTCTGCTATTGCATCCGGACTTGCTCTAGCTGGCAAAAAAACCGCGGTAATCGATTTTGATATTGGTTTGCGTAACCTTGACTTAATCATGGGCTGCGAACGTCGCGTTGTTTACGATTTTGTAAACGTAATCAATGGCGAAGCAACTCTGAACCAAGCATTAATTAAAGATAAGCGTGTAGGTAATTTATTTATCCTACCCGCTTCTCAGACTCGTGATAAAGACGCACTAACAAAAGAAGGGGTTCGTCGAGTTCTTGATGAGCTTATCGAAATGAATTTTGATTTCATTATTTGTGATTCTCCAGCGGGTATCGAAGCGGGTGCTTTAATGGCACTTTACTTTGCAGATGAAGCGATCATCACAACTAACCCTGAAGTTTCTTCTGTTCGAGATTCAGACCGTATTCTTGGTATTTTAGATTCTAAGTCTCGCCGTTCAGAAGAATCATTAGAGCCAGTAAAACAACATTTACTGTTAACTCGTTACTGCCCTGCTCGTGTAAACCAAGGCGAAATGTTAAGTGTTGGTGATGTTGAAGAAATCCTGAATATCCCGTTATTAGGAGTAATTCCTGAGAGCCAATCGGTACTAAACGCATCGAATAAGGGTGTTCCTGTAATTTTTGATGAAGAGTCTAATGCTGGCGCTGCATACCAAGATGCGGTTGACCGTCTATTAGGCAAAGAAGTTTCATTCCGTTTCTTAGAAGAAGAGAAAAAAGGCATCTTTAAACGACTATTTGGAGGGTAAGCATGGCATTGCTTGAGTTTTTTAGAACACCAAAGAAAGACACTGCTAACATAGCTAAGGAAAGGCTACAAATCATCGTTGCAGAACGTCGTAATGGCGGCCCTGCTCCATCTTATTTACCTGAACTTAAAGAAGATATTCTTAGGGTTATTAGTAAGTACGTTAATGTTAGCCCTGATATGGTAACGGTTTCTCTTGAACAAAAAGAGGAAGATTTATCAGTATTAGAGTTAAACGTTACTCTTCCTGAAGATGATCATTAACGTCTAAAAAAATTCGATATTGATAAAAAAAGGTGACTATTAATAGTCACCTTTTTTCTTAAGTGGAATTAGGTCGTATTGCTACTATTTTTCAAGTACCGCCATGAAACCCGTTTCAAGTAAATCACCGCGCCAACCATTCAATGCGTCAGGTTTTAACTCTGGTGCGCTGTTCTTTTTCCACTTCCAAGATAATAACTGATTTAACTGCTTTTTAGAGGCTAAGAACTCCGGCATCAATCCTGATTTATCTGATGCTAGCTTCACTTCATCTTTCAATAATTTGAAGATCTGCTTATAACCAGGGTAGTCCATTAAACGAGTGATCTCTTTTGGGTATTCAGCCGGGTTTAAATCATCTGCTAGATAAGAGAAACGCAATAATTTTCCACCATGACGCTGCACCTCTCTTGGATCAAAACCTTCTTTTAACATTTGCTCTTTACTGCGAATGTTAAAACGTGCCAATTTCCATAAACTTAATTCATGAACAACAAAGTTAACCGCAAGATCACGCTTTCTTGCTTCTTCTAGACGCCATTTCGCTGCCATTTTTAGCACAGCTAACTGCTTAGGATTTAACTGCCACGCATTTTTAATATCTAAAAACGCTTTTTCTGCATCAGGCTGTTTTTCACGCTTTTTAACCGCAAGAGCAGATTCTTGATACGCTGCCGATTCCCATTGAGTTTGTGCTAATTCGGCTTGAAGTTTTTCAAACAATGGCAGTAAATAATGTACATCTGCTGCTGCATAGTTTAGTTGCTTTTCAGATAAAGGGCGTGCCATCCAATCAGTTCGAGCTTCACCTTTATCTAAATCAATACCTAAATAATCAGAAACAAGCTTAGCAAAGCCCGTTGATAGTCCATAGCCTAAAAATGCCGCCATGATCTGTGTATCAATCATAGGCGTTGGCATGCAACCCGCGTAATGCTGGAATACTTCTAAATCTTCACCACACGCATGAAGCACTTTAGTTACCGATTCATTTTTTAATAAATCCCAAAGCGGTGTTAAATCATCAATTTCAACGGGGTCGACAAGTGCTAATGTCTCGCCATCAAACATTTGAATTAAACCTAAGCGAGCATATAACGTTCGTGTTCTTACAAACTCAGTATCTAACATTAAAAATGGTTTACTACTTGCTTGCTGACAGATCTCAGCCAAACGCTGACTCTGAGTGACGATTTCAAATTTCACTATTCTTCCTTAAAAGATCGATAAGGCAAGATAGCTTAACCTCAATAAAAACTAAGCTATCTTGTCTCTAAAATTTCATAACAAATAAAAATAATGCCAGCGAGTAAGCTGGCATTATCGTGTTTTTACATTGTAACCAAATTATGCGTTTTCTTCTGCTTTATATTCATCACGCAGTTCACGACGCAGAATTTTACCTACGTTTGTTTTTGGAAGATCGTCTCTAAACTCAACAATACGTGGGATTTTATAACCCGTTAGATGCTTACGACAATGAGCAATTAACTCATCTTTCGTTAGGCTTGGATCACGTTTAACAACACAAATTCGAACCACTTCACCTGATGTTGGGTGTGGTTTACCCACAGCTGCGACTTCTAGTACTTTGCCATGAAGCGCAACAACATCTTCAATTTCATTTGGGTATACGTTAAAACCTGATACTAAAATCATGTCTTTTTTACGGTCAACGATATGCAGGAAGCCTTCATCATCAAATTTAACGATATCACCCGTGCTTACCCAACCATCTTCAGTGATCATTTCTTTGGTCGCTTCCGCACGGTTCCAATAGCCTTTCATCACTTGAGGGCCACGAACTTGAAGCTCGCCGATTTGATCGTTAGCAACAACATTACCTTCTTCATCAACCATTCGAACTTCAGTTGACGGTACAGGTAAACCAATCGAGCCATTGTATGACGTTAGGTTATGCGGATAAGCTGCAACCAATGGAGAACACTCAGTTAAGCCGTAGCCTTCTAGTAGGTAACAACCTGTATGTTGCTGCCATTTTTCAGCAACAGCACGTTGCACAGCCATACCACCACCTACAGATAGGCGAAGGTTACTGAAATCTAACTCATGAAAATCTTCGTTGTTCACTAGAGCATTAAACAGCGTATTTACACCAGTAATTGCAGTAAATGGGTATTTTTGTAGTTCTTTAATAAAACCTGGGATATCACGAGGGTTAGTGATAAGCAGGTTACGACCACCCATTTCAATAAACAGTAAACAGTTAACCGTTAACGCAAATACATGGTAAAGAGGAAGCGCAGTAACAATAAGCTCACGCCCTTCAGTCAACACAGGGCCATAAGCGCCTTTTGCTTGCATTACGTTTGCAATCATATTGCGATGAGTAAGCATTGCGCCTTTTGCTACGCCTGTAGTACCACCCGTGTATTGCAGGAAGGCTAAGTCTTCACTATCAATGAATGGCTTGATGTACTGCATTCTACGGCCTTTACGTAATGCATTACGCATAGAGGTAGCATGAGGAAGATCGTACTTTGGTACCATTTTCTTCACGTACTTAACCACGAAGTTTACAATTGTACCTTTGGCACGCGGCAGTTGCTCACCTAAGTTCGTTAAAATAACGTGTTTTACTGGTGTGTTCTCAACAACTTCTTCTAGCGTACTCGCAAAGTTTGAAACAATAACGATTGCAGCCGCACCTGAATCATTCAACTGATGCTCTAACTCACGTGGCGTATATAGTGGATTCACATTTACCGCTACCATACCCGCACGCAACACACCAAATAATGCAATTGGGTATTGCAGTAAGTTTGGCATCATTAACGCAACACGATCACCTTTTTTAAGCTTCAGTTCATTTTGTAAATAAGCAGCAAAAGCACGACTGCGCTCTTCCAACTTACGAAATGTCATTACTGAACCCATATTGATAAATGCAGGCTGATCGGCGTATTTATGAACCGATTTTTCAAACATATCAACCAATGAGCTATATTGGTCAGGGTTAATTTCTGCTGGTACGTCTTCTGGGTAACGTGAAAGCCAAACTTTATCCACGCTTTTCTCCTATTTTATATACGATTTATTGCTTATTTCACAATAATTCAAACAGTGATCACTATCACTTTTTATGTGTAGACTATTTACTCCACAATTATAGTCAACTTATTTTATTATCAATTGTATATTCGATGAATATTTGACCATAAACGGGGCGTTTTTTTAAATATGTGAAGCAGTTATGTGTTTATTTTGTTAACTAACGCGCTAATGTAACTACTTACCTGAATAGGATTTTCTAAATGGCAATGGTGACCACCTTCAATTTGATAACAATCAAAGTGTGAAATATAAGCATATCGATGCATTTTTTGCTTCAAATGTCCGTAGCCCTCAGCGCCAATAACTGCAACCACTGGGCACTCTATTTTTGAAAGTAATGCCAAAGCGTGAACTTCACTCATACGATACAGAGCATCGCATTTTACTTTTGCATCGGTTGTCCATTGAAGCGAGTTTGAATTGATACTCAATGATCGCATTACCATTGGTTCAACTAACCGTTCTGGAAGTTGATTCACGCTAGCTCTTAATTCAATGGCGGTTTGAGTATTTTTTAAGGTTCTCTGAGGCTTATTTCTATATCGCTGACGGCTTAAAATACCTTGTCGGATCCTATCTGAAATTGCCTCTTCTTCCTCACTTAAAGGGCCAAGTGCCTCTATCATCACCAATGCTGCTACTTTTTCAGGAAACACGGCACTATAAGCACTGGCGACTAAAGCACCTAAAGAATGACCAATAATAACTATAGGCTCTAATTTTAAATGAAGAACTATTTGGTGAAGATCATCGATATAATCAAAGAAGTGATAAAAATTATCACCGCCTTTATGGCTTGAGCGTCCATGACCAAACCAATCAATAGCAATTAAATGATGATGTGGGTTTTCTTGTGCGTATGCTTCCATCGTCGTTTTAAACGTCGCTGCATTATCTTGCCAGCCATGCAAAAACAGCAATGTTTGGTGCGTATTTTTGGGTTTTATTTCCATCATTGCAATGGTGCCATGATGAAGTTCAATACTTGATTCTTGAAATGGGCTCATGCTGATTATTGTACTTCTTGTACCACTTTTCCACGACGGGTTTCAAGGCGGCTACGCTGATGTAAACACCGACTACCAGTACATGGCATATAATTCATATTGAAATCGTTAGTCACAACGTATTCTTGAACTTGCCATAAATGAATACCAACACCGGTAATGATAGGGAAAGAGTAAAGATAATCACCCACAGTGGCTTTTTCAATTCCATTTGATTGCCCTAAGACAGTAATTAATCGTCCTTTGGCATAAGTAACCGGATCGATAAACCCATCAAAATAAACCACGAATCGACCGTTTGGTTCTTGAGCAATGTCTGGCTTCCCAGAAGAAGAAATAGGCAGGTTAACCACTTCAATTCGAGTAGTTGTTGTTAAATTATCAATTCGAGCAATCACACCACCTAAGCGCACGTCACTCTCTCGATTACTTTCTGCTACTGTAGAAAAAGCACTGTACTCAGTGATAACGACAGCTTGAGAAGAAGTCAATTCTTGAGGTAATGAACTACAACCAGCAAGTAATAATACTAAAAAAAAGCACACTGTCTGTTTCATATTAATCCTTACATATCGGGTTATACATAGAGATCGACACCGACGAGTTGAGCAAGTTCCTCTCTACGCTTTTGTAACATGATGTCCATATACTCTTCCATTGCTTTACGGTTTCCCCCTTCAGGCAAATCGTATTGAATGCGAGAGTTTGCGTATTCTGATGCATTCAGCTGTTTTACTTGTGTTGTTACCGCTGTCGCCACTTTTGATGGTTGTGCAACTAAAGATTTACTTCCCGTCGCCTTCTTGACTTGGTTCTTTTTTCCAACCGCTTGCTGTTTTTGTATCAGCGCGGGCGGTAAGCCTTGAATCGATACCATAATGACCTTTTAAAGAAACAACTAAGCGAGGTATAAACTCCTCGCTTTAATTATAAAAACTATTCTCGACCCGGTAATTTCTTCCATGTCACCGTATCACGAACATAAACAGGGGCAGACTCTTCTGCTGGTAACGCCAATCCTTGTTCAAATTTTTGCTGTGCTAAAAACGCCATGTCTTCAGCATCAGGGTACAATACCTCAGAAGCTTTACGCTCTAATGGTAACTCTGCTAACGCTTCTGCATAGGCATCCCATCCGGTGCCTACTGTTAACCACTCACCAGACTGCTCTGGCAAATAAGTTAATAACGCTTCTGGCTTAAAGACGGTTTCTGCCACATTATAAGTCCATGTTGCATCGTCATTACGTTGATACATACCAAAGTACACTTCACCCATTCGAGCGTCGATAGCTGCAGCGACTTGCGTTGCACCATGTTCTCTATAACCAGCTTGAGCCATCGCTTCTAACGTTGAAATACCTATCATAGGTAAATCGGCACCAAACGCCAAACCTTGAGCAATACCAATACCAATACGAACACCAGTAAAACTACCTGGGCCTTGACCAAAAGCTAATGCGTCTAAGTCTTGTAAGCGCACACCCGCTTCTTTTAATACTTCATCAACAAATGGCAATACTTTAATCGTGTGCTCACGCGGTGCCACTGCACGTCGAGAATAGACTTTCCCATCAACAATTAGTGCGACAGAACAGTTTTCAGTGGCGGTATCTACCGCTAAAATTTTTGCGCTCATTAATGCCTCAATTTTCTAAAATAGCTTCTTGTTTTTCTGATTCATTTTCACTGCTCTGATTGGCTTTTGCCAAAAATTCAGACACATTGCGTAAATCTCGTGTTCTTGGTATTGGTGGTAAACTCTGTAAAAATGTTGAACCATAAGGTCGTGTGACTAAACGGTTATCACAAATCACCAATACTCCTTTATCTTTTGTGTCTCGAATAAGACGACCAACACCCTGCTTCAACGTAATGACAGCATCTGGAATTTGTACTTGCGAGAATGCATCACCACCACTCAATTGACAATCTTCAATTCGAGCTTTTAACAATGGATCATCGGGTGCTGTAAAAGGAAGTTTATCAATGATAACACAGCTTAGCGCATCACCTCTAACATCAATCCCTTCCCAAAAAGCGCCCGTAGCAACCAATAAAGCATTCCCTAGTTCCATAAACTCAGACAGTAATTGCTGCTTAGTGGTTTCACCTTGTACTAAGACTGGCAGATCCAGTGTTTCTCTAAATTTCTCAGCTAAGTCACGCATCATTTGATGTGAAGTGCATAAGAAAAAACAACGACCATTATTTTGCTTAATCACTGGCTGCAATAACTCGACTAGTTTTTCAGCAATACCGTAACTGTTCGGTTCAGGCAAAAAACGAGGCACGCACAATAGCGCTTGTGTCTGATAATCAAACGGACTCGGTAAGGTAAATTGTTTCTTCGGCTCTAATCCTAAACGCTGAGTAAAATGCGAAAAGTCGTCATTTACCGCTAACGTTGCTGACGTAAAAATCCACGCACCCTCTTTATCGGCGAGATGCTCTTTAAATTTATCAGCAACAGAAAGAGGGGTAATATTTAAACTAAAATGACGAGGAGTACATTCATACCAATATGAATAACCACCAATCGTGGTATCACAAACACGCTCGAGTCGATTTTTTAGTAAGGTGCAACGTTCAAAGGCGGCATCCAATAATTGACTACGACCTAATGCCAATTTTAATACGTCATGTGCTAACTCGAAGGCATCGTTGATTCTTACAATTTCGCGCTGAACCGCTTGAGACTTAATCGCTTCTCGCCAGTTACCTCTAAAATTGGTATCGCCTAAAATGATACGCAAATCCATTGCTGAGCCAGCTAAACGCTCCGCTACTTTTTGCAGTTGCCGCATGTCTTTTGCTTCGGTGCGATAACCAATTTCGATATCTTTGGCTAATTCCGTTAATTGTCGGCTTGATAAATTCTGTCCAAAGTACTGGCTGGCAATATCTGGAAGCTGATGGGCTTCATCAAAGATAAAAATATCTGCTTCTGGAATTAGCTCACCAAATCCAGTTTCTTTAATTGCTAAATCGGCTAAAAATAGATGATGGTTTACCACCACGACATCCGCATCCATCGCTTTTTTACGCGCTTTAACTACAAAACACTCTTCAAAGCTTGGGCATTCTTTCCCTAAACAATTATCATTTGTTGATGTAATGCTTGGGATAATTGGGCTGTCTTCTGCAATTGCAGTGCAATCACCTAAATCGCCGGTTTTAGTTTCAGAAGACCAAGAACGTACCTTTACTAATTGTGTTAATAATTCAGGATCTGCTTGAGGCGTGTGGCTTTCTACCAATTGTTGATTCAAGCGTTCAGGACATAAATAATTTGAGCGCCCTTTTAATAAGGCGACTTGGCCATAAAAACCCAAGGATGACGTCATTAAAGGTAGGTCACGATGAAATAGTTGCTCTTGTAAGTTTTTAGAGCCAGTACTGATGATGGTTTTTTTTCCACTCACTAATGCAGGAGCCAAATAGGCAAAGGTTTTTCCGGTACCCGTACCCGCTTCTACAACAAGCTGTGTGCCATTTTTAATTGCATCATGAACGGCATGAGCCATATCAAGCTGAGGTTGACGAGGTTGGAAACCTGGGATGGCTTTACCTAACGCGCCTGAAGAAGAAAATATCTTGGCTATCATATCAACCTGCATTCATTGTGAGTTTAAAAAATAAGGTTGAGATTATGCCAAGATTTTCGAAAAAACTAAACGCTAAGTTTTGAGAGTTACGGTCTAAAACGGCGACTTCTAGATAACGACTTCCGCTAGTATTTTGATTTGATTTAGTAAAAACCCCTTTACGCCCTCTTCATTTATCGGTAAAAGAATAGAGAGAATACTATTTATAATACCATTCTGGATAAGTAGTTGTTCAAATAATTGCGCAGGAAAAATCGATTTTAACAAGCAAGAATGATCAAATACTTATGTAGATTGGTATACTTACCAATTTAGATAAAACCATTGCAAACACGAGAGATAAAATGGAAAAGAAAATACTACTAACGGATTGCCCTGATTCTCGTGGGCTAATAGCGAAAATAACCAACATTTGTTACAAACATCAGTTAAATATTATTCATAATAATGAATATGTTGATAATGTCACAGGCCAGTTCTTTATGAGAACCGAGCTAGAAGGCATTTTTAATGATGTCACTTTTTTAACTGATATTGATGAAGCACTTCCACCAGGGAGCCATCGTAAGTTAGTGACAGAACCGCGAAAGAAAGTGGTCATTCTGGTAACAAAAGAAGCACATTGTATTGGTGATATTCTTATCAAAGCCTATTCTGGTGCAATGAATATTGATATTGCCGCAGTTGTTGGAAACCACGATACTTTAGGTGGATTAATCGAAAAATTTGATATCCCATTCCACCATGTCTCTCATGAAGATCTGTCGCGCGAAGAGCACGAAGAAAAAATGCTTGAGGTCATTAATTCTTATGAGCCTGAATACGTGGTTCTAGCAAAATATATGCGTGTATTAACGCCAAACTTTGTGGCTCAATTCCCTAAAAAAATCATTAATATTCACCACAGCTTCTTGCCTGCATTTATTGGTGCTAAACCCTATCAACAAGCGTACGATCGCGGCGTAAAAATCATTGGTGCAACGGCACACTTTGTAACAAATGATTTAGATGAGGGACCAATTATTAAGCAAGATGTTATCCCTGTAGATCACAACTTTAGTGCTGAAGATATGGCAATGGCAGGGCGTGATGTTGAAAAATCCGTGCTCAGTAAAGCGCTGACTAAAGTCTTAAATGATCACGTTTTTGTGTATGGTAACAAAACCGTTATTCTTTAATTTTATAACGAATAAAAACAAAAATGGCGATCATAATGATCGCCATTTTTATTTTAGACTATTGCTATAAGCACTTATTGAGCTGCTATAAATTCTATTGCGTGTTTATTAAATTCTTTTGGTTTATCTATATTACACACATGTCCACATTCAGGGATCTGTAATAATTGACTGTGTTCATGTACTGCTACCATCTCTTCAACAGGCTTCATAAACAAATAGTCATTTGCCCCCATCACATACAGTGTAGGTATAGCCAGTTCTTTATCTTTAAAGTAACGCATCAATGGGTTTACATCGGCCGCTAATTTGAACCAACGTTTAAACTCTTTTTGACATAATTTTTTGGCTTCACGAGTAAAAATGTGACGAGATTCTTTTTGACTCTTCTGTGGCATAACAACATAAGAAAACAATTTATATAACCACATATAAGGCATGATATTTTTCGTCATATCTCCCATTTTAATCAGAAATTGAGATCGAAAATTAAAACGTGTTATCGCACCAGCTAGCACCATAGAACTGACTCGATCTTGGGCTATTTCTGCCAAATTTCGAATAATAATGGTTCCTAGTGACATACCAACAAAATGTGCAGATTTGATATTAAGATGGTCAAGCACATCTAAAATATCCTGACTCACTACTTTAAAAGAATATTGCTTGTTAATGAATTCTTTGAGTTGAGAGAAATGATTCGAACGTCCATGACCACGTAAATCAATAAGCAACACATTAAAATTCTTTCTAAACGCTGAAATTTGCTTAAACCATGTGGTCGAACTGCCACCGGCACCATGAACAAACACCACCCATTTCGAGCTTGATTTATGCTCATACGTTCGATGGTATAATAAAGAAGTTGTCATCCTTTCACTTTTCATAAAATAGAGATGCGTTGACTATAACATACCCAATTAACTATGAATATTGCGCCATCATTTTCAATATAAATCACTCGGTGGTATGATGGAGACCAACCCGTCTTTTATGCTCTTTTTTTGTCCTTATTAGACTTTAATTTAATACTGAGATTTTACCCATGCGCTCCCTCTTCCTAAACCATCACTACCACGAACAAATATCCCCATAGCACACCCGAAAAGATTCGCTTCACCCTTTAAATAGAACAAAAAATCAATCATAAGCGATACACCATCTTTCACATATAACCACAGAACGAAATAAACCATGCCTCAACTTTTGAATAAACTCAGCGATTTTCATTTTTTGAAAAACGTCTTTTATTTTTTCTCTCTTTACCTGATTACCGACACCCTTTTAACCGAATACAATACTGGTACTTATTTATACTTAAGCTATCCTATACTGATGCTGATCGCTCGCTTCCACTCAAGTGATTCTATTGCTCGTTTTGCTGCCATTTTTTCTTTCCTTATCATTTTTACTGGCAACATCATTGAACCGATCACCATGGATGCAGTAGAGGAGCCGTTTATCACCATTCCTCTTGCTTATATTATTCTTTTTCCGGGTTCATTATGGCCTGTCGCCTCTGCAGGAGCCTTGCTTTTTTCTTATTCTTTCAATCTGCAACTCTCAGACATGGTCATATTAGAAGAGTTTATTGAGGATTCTCTAGAACTGCTGGCCATTTCAGGGTTTGCATCCGCAATGGCTTTTTATCAACAAAAGCTCAAGAATAAAATGGTGGAATATAAAAAAGACAGTTTGACCGATTTTTTAACCAAACTGCATAACCGGAAGCGATTTTATGCGGATTTAAAAAAAATAAAATACATAAAAAATAACCCGGATATTAAGGAAGAATATCAATACGCATTAGTACAAATTGATTTAGATGGATTCAAAAAAATCAATGATAATCTAGGTCATCAAGTTGGGGATTTGGTGCTGATTGAATTTGCCGACCGTTTAAGAGAATTAGAGGGTCATGATGTTTCTATTTATCGTGTCGGTGGCGATGAGTTTACGGTCCTTATACAACATCAGGATATTGAACCCATCACAAATACACTCATTACCTCTGTTTTGGATTTTGCGAAAACACCGTATAAAAACATCAAATCTCATTATAGCCTGACCGCAAGCATTGGTGTTTCACTGTATGATGATTGCTCTGAATTAACCGAATTATGGTGTCGTAATGCCGATATTGCTATGTATGAAGCCAAGCAACGAGGCAAAAATAACGCTCAATGGTTTAATCAAACGTTAATGCAAGAAACACTCAGGTACTATCAACTTGAAAAAGATCTTCTTACTGCACTAAAAGAAGAACAATTTTATCTGCTTTATCAGCCTAATGTTGCGGTATCGACAAATAGCATTGTTGGTGTTGAAGCCCTTGTTCGATGGGAGCACCCTACTTTAGGGCTTATCTCTCCCGTTGAATTTATTTCAATTGCAGAAAAGAATCATCTCATTATTGATCTAGGAAAATGGATACTCAATGAAGCGTGTCGACAGGGAAAAGAATGGAGTGATAACGGTTCTGCTATCTCGGTTTCTGTTAACGTTTCCGTTGTTCAGTTATCTCACGATGATATTTTCAATACCGTTCGCCTTGCTCTTGAAACATCAGGCCTTGATGCCCAGTATTTGCAATTAGAAATAACAGAAACGGCGCTGATGGATCAACCCGAACAAGTCATTGCGAAATGCAATCAGCTTCGAGGGTTGGGGGTCAAAATTGCAATTGATGATTTTGGTATTGACTACTCCTCTTTGCGTTATTTAAAACAACTGCCTATTGATATTATCAAAATAGACAAATCATTTATTGATGATTCTGTCACAAATGAAAAAGATCACATGATTGTTCGTACGATTATACAACTGGGGCATAACTTAGGTATCACGGTCACCGCTGAGGGCATTGAAGATAAGGATCAATTGAACATATTGAAAGTGGAGTCATGCGATAAATATCAAGGTTACTATTTTTCAAAGCCTGTCACGGCACAGTCAATCGATCAATTACTGGTAGTAAAATAGATAACGTAGCATCAGAGTAACACAAGCGAAGCCTATCACAGGCTTCGCTCTTTACTTTACTATTAAGCTGCGTTTGAGTGCCATTTCTTACGCAGTGTCTTTGCCGCTTTCACCATATTCTCTAGCGCCGCTTCTGTTTCTTTCCAGTTACGTGTTTTCAAGCCACAATCTGGATTTACCCATAAACGCTCAACAGGCACTTTTGCTGCTGCGGTTTCAATCAAATCAACAATCCACTCTTCGCTTGGAATATTTGGTGAGTGAATATCATACACACCCGGTCCAATTTCATTTGGATAGTTAAAATCTTCAAACGCTTTTAGGAGTTCCATATTTGAGCGAGAGGTTTCAATAGTAATCACATCCGCATCTAACGCCGCTACTGATTCAATAATCTCATTAAACTCGCTGTAACACATGTGAGTATGAATTTGTGTTTCTGATTTCGCACTTGCTGCTGAAATCTTAAACGCTTCTACTGCCCAATCTAAATACGCTTTTTGATCGCTCTTTTTAATTGGCAACCCTTCACGAATCGCAGGTTCATCAATTTGAATAATATTAATGCCTGCTTGTTGAAGATCAGAAACTTCATCACGCAATACTAATGCTAACTGCTGTGCAATTTCTTTACGAGTAATGTCTTCACGTGGGAACGTCCAACCAAGAATCGTTACTGGTCCGGTTAGCATCCCTTTCATTTGTTTAGTCGTTAACGATTGAGCATATTGCGTCCAATCAACCGTGATTGGTGCTTCACGTTCAATATCTGCCACCACGATTGCTGGTTTTACACAACGAGATCCATAACTTTGCACCCAGCCAAATCGCGTTGCTTGAAAGCCGTTTAAATTCTCCGCAAAATATTCAACCATGTCATTACGCTCAGCCTCACCATGCACGAGCACATCCAAATCTAAACGTTCTTGACGCTCAACTGCATCGGCTATATGCCCTTTCATTGCAGTAACATAATCTTGCTCGTTCAACTTACCAGTACGGTAAGCACTGCGCTGTTGACGAATATCAGAGGTTTGTGGAAATGATCCAATTGTCGTGGTTGGTAATAATGGCAAACCTAACTTTTCAGCTTGGTGCTGCGCACGGATTGCATATGCTTCTGCTCGCTCTGCTAATGCAGGAGTGATAGCGGATAAGCGTTGCTGTACCGCAGGCTTATTAATGTGTTCTGCACTCTCACGCTCACGCAGTGGCTGACTGTATTGATGGCAAGCTAGAATTGCATTTTGGTTACCATCTAAAGCATCACCTAACAATGTCACTTCTTTTAGCTTTTGTTTTGCAAACGCAAACCATTGAACCGTCTCTTCCGATAATTCTGTTTCTTGTTCTAAATCAACCGGACTATGCAGCAATGAACATGAACTTGCGATCCATAACTTATCACCCAAGGCTTCTTTTATTGGTTGAAGCTTTTCATGCAAACGTTCTAAATCTGCACGCCATACATTGCGCCCATTAACCGCACCTACGGATAGTACCCACTCTTTTGGCAATGCACTCACTATTGCATCTAACTGGTGTGGATCGGCAGAAATATCAATATGTAAACCATTTACCGCAAGTTTTGTGATTTTATCTAAATGATGCTCAATGCCATCAAAATACGTTGTTAAGAGTAATTTCACATCACTTTGAATCACTTGATAAGCCAATTTGAATGAATCAGCCCATGCTTTTGGTAGCTCTAGTGCCAGAATTGGCTCATCAATTTGAACCCATTCAACACCTAATGCATTTAATTTAGAGAAAATAGCTTGATAAGCCGTCAACAAGCGAGGCAGAAGAGACAGACGATCAAACCCTTGTTCTACTTCCTCGTCATTCACTTCTTTACCTAACCAAAGGTAGCTAAGCGGCCCTAGCAACACAGGCTTCACTTTATGGCCTTGCTTTTGTGCTTCAGCAATTTCATCAAAAAGTTGTGACCAACTGACATTAAATTTATCGTTTTTAGAAAATTCTGGCACGATGTAATGGTAATTAGTATTGAACCACTTAGTCATATCCGACGCTGCTTCACCACAACCACAGCTGTTTTGAGATTGACCACGCCCCACTTTAAATAAGGTATCTAAATCAGGAAATCCGTTATTGTGACGAGCAGGCACGTGACCTAAAAGTAAACTTGTGGTTAATACATGATCGTACCAAGCAAAATCACCCGCAGTAACAAAATCTAACCCTGATGTGGATTGATCTTGCCAATGGCGCTGACGTAGCTCACTGCCCACGGCCAATAGTTCTTTCTGTTCTATCTCGCCACGCCAATATTTTTCCTGAGCAAATTTTAATTCTCGTTGAGCACCGACTCGTGGATAACCTAAAATATGAGTGACTGTTTTTCCTACTGTATTGTTTAATTTTGTTGTCATTTGTCCAATTCCCTTAGCCGTTTGGATGGCTAAACAATGACCTTTTTTCGAACTATCTACAACGTCGAATACTTCATTTTGATTATGAATTTATTTCAACTAAGCTAGATTTTATTTAAATGCACTAATTTTATTTAGCCGTCTAGATGTTTACTTTATGGCCTTTTCACTTTACTGTGAAGATTGTTGAACTTACTCAAACGGACCTTGAGGTACAGTAATGATTGAATTAAAACACCTAAAAACCTTAACTACATTACGTGACACTGGCTCATTAACCGCAACAGCCAATGCACTCCATTTAACTCAATCAGCGCTTTCTCATCAACTGAAAGATTTTGAAGCTCGACTTGGTAACCATGTTTTTTTACGCAAAACTCGTCCTGTAAAATTCACATCAGAAGGTGAAATACTGTTAAAACTAGCGGATGATATTTTGCCTAAAATGGCCAGAGCTGAATACGATATTGCAAGCTTGAAAGAAGACTTACACGGACGACTGCACATGGCGATTGAATGCCATTCTTGCTTTCAATGGTTAATGCCTGCGATTAAAGAATATCAAGTGGGTTGGCCAGAAGTAGAATTGGATTTTTCATCGGGTTTTGGGTTTGAGCCGTTACCTGCTTTGGTTAATGGCGATTTAGATCTCGTCATTACCTCTGATATCCAGCCCCGTGGCGAGGTACATTACGAACCATTGTTTGATTTTGAAATGCGCCTAGTAATGGCAACTAACCACCCGCTTGCCAATAAAGAATATATAGAACCAGAGGACTTACTCGATCAAACTATGCTGACTTACCCTGTACAAAAACAGCGTTTAGATGTAGTAAAACATTTCCTATCGCCAAACAATGCAGAACCAGCAAAATGGAAACAAGCAGAGAACACACTCATGTTAATACAAATGGTGTCAGCAGGTTTGGGGGTTGCAGCATTACCTAATTGGGCTATCAGTGAGTTTTCAAGACAAGGCTTAATTGAGAGTAAACCGCTAGGGAAAGGTTTATGGCGAAGATTGTTCGCTGCCGTTAGAGACAGCGAACATGATAAAAAATATTTACAAGCATTTTTCTCTACTGCGAAACAGCAGAGCCAGAGTCATTTAGATGGAATTAAAATGACTTAAACGAAGTGTGTTTTCTATTGCGTGTATTAAAAAACCTATTTATTTTTAAATTGATTCGTTAATGGGTCATATTGATAACCCAAGCCACTGAGCTTGTCTTGAACTCCTTGTGTATCAAGCTCATACATACTAGATAATTCTTCTAGACTGTGACATTCCAATCGCAATTTTTCATTAATTATGCCGAGTAGAATTCCACTTTCTAGTCCGTGAGCATTACTTAAATCCAATCTTCACCCTCCATGTTGCTTAAGAGACACACTTAGAGTAGACCAGTTTTAAGAATGAATGCGTGGACTACATCACAAAAAACAACTGAAATTGATAATAACCAGAAATAGCCATAATTACGCTTGCTAACGCTAGATTTTGCCACTTCACGGCTTGCTGTTTGAATAAGTGAAAGCTCCAAAAACCAATACTTACTAACATCAAACTTAACGCAATACCGAGCTTAACGGCCATTCGGTCCAAAAAGATCTCATGAATACTTAATGTCTGACATAACAAGATAACCGACATAACTATCCCACTCACTATTCCACTAATAGGTAATAATTTATGAAACGCCTGCAAGCGAGTTCTCGCTAGAGTTAATAGAAGATGCGCTAATAATGCCCCAAATAAGAATGGACCAGTAACAGCAAAAAATAATTGCGTAAATGAACCTGAACCCAAAGCTAAATTAACAAAACTTGCCGCAGCAAAACCATTCGCAAGCGCCATAACTATTAAGGGGCCTTTATCACGCGTTTTACCCGTTTTAACACTTAAGTAAAAACCAGCAATGGCGATGGCAGGAACAAAATTAATCGCAAAAATTGAAGCGTAAGTCATACCTACACCGGCAATAACACACCAGCCTAGAATCAACACTGGCAACCATTTATGTATACGACCTCGTTGACCTGGGCAAATATCCCCTTTATGCAAAATGATCGTTAATAATATTTGCGCCCCTAAAAGAGCTGGAATAAGAATATATTGTAAGGTTTGAAAGAACATAATTATGGCCGGATTTTAGAATGCTAAATAGTAGAATGACGATAGTATAAACGCTATTTTCACTTCGTCTAGTAGTGCTCAAAAAAGAACCAACTTATGTTAAGTTCTCAAATTTCAGCTTATTAATTTTCAACTCGTTATCCTTTCCTCGCAACAAGAACAACAGTTAAGTATCATCTTATTAACAGAATTATTTTTTATTTGTTTTAGATCATGATGGTGCTAAGTAGCAGATGTGCTACAGGTGAAAATTAGGTAAGTTTCTATTACGAAATGTGTAAGAATATGTAGATAAGTTACACAATTTTTGTATTTTAATATTTTAATTAGAGGGAAATTCCATGTTGGAGTTAATGATTGGTTTAGTAATTACCGTTTTGGTCGGTTACTTTATCGTAAAAGGATATAAAGCCGCTGGCGTACTACTCACTGCTGGTTTGGCACTACTTATTATTGCTGGCTTATTAGGTCATACCGTTCTACCAGCAAAAGTAACCGCGACAGGTAACTTACTAACTGATGCGTTAGAGTACGTGAAATATATGCTGCAATATCGTGGGGGCGGCCTAGGTATGCAGATCATGCTACTTTGTGGTTTTGCTTCTTACATGACTCACATTGGCGCAAACAATGTGGTTGTAAAACAGTTTTCTAAACCATTAGCATTTATTAAATCACCTTATGTTTTGCTGGTTGCTGCTTATATCGTGGCATGTTTAATGTCTCTTGCAGTGAGTTCAGCAACGGGTCTTGGTGTGCTATTAATGGCAACACTATTCCCAATGATGACAGCAATGGGTATTTCTCGCCCAGCAGCAGTAGCCGTTTGTGCCTCTCCAGCGGCAATCATTCTTTCTCCTACTTCTGGTGACGTTATTGTTGCAGCAGAAAAATCTGGCCTTCCTCTACATACATTTGCAGTTGAGACGGTATTACCTGTTTCAATCTGTGCAATCATTGTAATGGCAGCGGCGGCTTTCTTCTGGAATAAATACCTAGATAAGAAAGAAAATACGCCAATGGAAAAAGTAGATATTTCTGCAATGGAAGTAAACGCTCCTTCTTACTATGCGATTTTACCTTTCTTGCCAATCGTTGGTGTCTTTGTCTTCAATGGCAAAACTATCCCTGGTTTATCTTTAGATATTTATACTATCGTTGTGGGTTCAATCTTCATTGGTGCAGTCATTAACTTTATCACTAATAAGCTAGATGGCAAAGCAACGCTAGAAGATCTAGAGTCTTGTTATGCGGGTATGGCTGATGCCTTTAAAGGCGTGGTAATGCTATTAGTTGCGGCAGGTGTATTTGCACAAGGCCTAATGTCTGTTGGTGCGATTGATAACTTACTTCACCTTGCTGATTCTGCGGGTGCTGGTGGTGTTGCACTGATGCTTCTTCTTACTGGTCTAACAGTAGCAGCGGCTATTGCAACAGGTTCTGGTAACGCGCCGTTCTATGCATTCGTAGAACTTGCACCACAATTGGCTGGCAAAATGGGTCTTAGCCCTGCATTCCTTATCATCCCAATGCTTCAAGCATCTAACCTTGGTCGCACAATCTCTCCAGTATCTGGCGTTATTGTAGCGACATCTGGTATGGCGAAAATCAGCCCATTTGAAGTTGTGAAACGTACTTCTGTCCCTGTTATTTGTGGTTTAATCACTGTAATTGCAGGAACCATGGTACTTGTTCCAATGTATGCATAATTAAGTTAGATAGATAACGATTCTTAAACGCCAGTGGTTAATACTACTGGCGTTTTTTTTGATTTTATTCGTTTTATTCTGTGATGCTTTAGCCAATAGGCACTTTCCTTACAAACAATTTACCTAATGCTCACGTAAATCTTATGAAATAAAGCTAAATTTAGCTTATCAATACATACGACAAAAACAGGCACAACCATCATGATCAAAGATACGACTATTATTTTTACCCTATCCTTTCTGGCGATTTCTATCACCTACCTATGTCGTTTATATCTATAACTTTAATACCCAATGAAACTCCCTTACTAATATTGAGGGCTTTCTTTTCTGGTTAAACTCACCTCAAATCGGTATAATTCGGCCTCCAAATTCTGAGGTGAACTAATGCATAACGTAACTCCAATAAACGAATACCCTAAATTCTGGGCAGAATGCTATGGAACAGCCCCTTTCTTTCCTACTTCTCGTAAAGAAATGGACCAACTTGGTTGGGATAGCTGCGACATTATCATTGTAACTGGGGATGCGTACGTGGATCACCCAAGTTTTGGTATGGCGATCATCGGACGTTTGCTAGAATCACAAGGCTTTCGCGTTGGTATCATTGCCCAACCAAAATGGGACAATAAAGACGAATTTATGGCTCTTGGTCAACCAAATCTATTTTTTGGTATTACTGCGGGTAACATGGATTCAATGATCAACCGTTATACCTCAGATAAAAAACTTCGCCATGATGATGCTTATACCCCAAATAATGAAGGTGGTAAGCGTCCTGACCGTGCTGTACTGGTATATTCTCAACGCTGTCGTGAAGCCTTTAAAGATACGCCTATTGTTTTAGGTGGTATTGAGGCAAGCCTACGTCGTTTAGCACATTACGATTACTGGTCTGATAAAGTTCGTCGCTCAGTACTGTTTGATGCGAAAGGTGACATTCTTCTGTTTGGTAATGCTGAACGTGCATTGGTTGAAGTGGCTCATCGCCTTGCCAATGGCGAAGACGTAAAAACAATGACTGACATTCGTGGTACTGCAGTAAACTTACCAGCAGAGCCTGAAGGTTTTAAAATCATTGATTCTTCTCGTATTGAAAAACCAAGCAAAGCTGTCTTTGTTCCAATCAATCCATACGCAACAGAAGAGCAGTGCGAAACCAACAAATCGGAAGTAAAAGAAGAACAACCGCAAGTTATTACGGTTCGTGCTTCAAGCCATGATTCAAAAACAACAGCGATTCGTATCCCACCGTATGAAAAACTAAACGGTGACCGTATTCTTTATGCTCACGCTAGTCGTATTATGCATTTAGAAACTAACCCATACTCTGGCCGAGCATTAATTCAGCGTCATGGTGATCGTGAATTATGGGTAAACCAAGCACCAATCCCTCTGACAACCGAAGAGATGGATTTTGTTTTTGACTTGCCTTATGCGCGTGTCCCACACCCTATGTATGGCAAAGCTAAGATCCCTGCGTATGACATGATTAAAACATCAGTCAACATTATGCGTGGTTGTTTTGGTGGTTGTTCATTCTGTAGTATTACTGAACACGAAGGTCGTATTATTCAAAACCGCTCTAAAGAATCTATTATCAATGAATTAGAAGAAATTAGAGATAAAGTTCCAGGATTTACCGGCACAATTTCAGATCTTGGTGGCCCAACCGCGAACATGTATCGTTTAGGTTGTTCTATTCCTAAAGCAGAAGCAACCTGTCGTCGCCCTTCATGTGTTTTCCCTAAGATCTGTGACAAGTTAAATACTGATCACGTACATACAATTGATTTGTACCGTGAAGCACGTAAAGTCAAAGGCATTAATAAAGTATTAATTGCTTCTGGTGTTCGTTACGACTTAGCCATTGAATCTCCAGAATACGTGCGTGAGTTAGTGACCCATCACGTTGGCGGTTATTTGAAGATTGCACCAGAGCATACCGAAAAAGGCCCATTAGATTTAATGATGAAGCCAGGTATGGGTACGTACGATCGCTTTAAGTCTATGTTTGAAAAATACAGCCAAGAGGCCGGTAAGAAGCAATATCTTATCCCTTATTTTATCTCTGCTCATCCGGGTACAGAAGATGAAGACATGCTGAACCTAGCGATGTGGCTGAAGAAAAACAACCTTGAGTGTGATCAGGTTCAGAACTTCTATCCATCACCAATGTGTAATGCAACGTCAATGTATTACTCAGAAACAAACCCACTGAAACGCGTGAAATATAAAAAACGTGAAGATGTAACAGTGGCTAAAGGTGAACGCCAACGTCGACTGCATAAAGGCTTATTACGTTATCACGATCCTAAAAACTGGAAAATGATCCGTGAAGCACTAACAGAGATGGGTAAAAAGCACCTTATTGGTGACAAGCCACATTGTTTAGTGCCTGAAGACGATATCGATACACAAACACCTGCTGAACGTCGTCAAACAGGACGTCACGGCGCGAAACGTTTTGCAACTAAGCATACTCAAGCACAGTTTGATGGTGATCCTCGTAATAGTAATAGTCGCGGTGGTCAAAATAAGAATAACCGTAACGGTAAGCCTAGCTCTCAAGGTCAAAACCGCAATGGGAATGGTGGAAAACCTAGTGGAAATACAGGTTCAGATAAGCCAGCATCAAGCGGACAAAAAAATGGCGTTCGTAATGGTTATTCAAATAATAAACCAAGTGGCAATGGTAAACCTAAAACCACTGGTAATAAACCAAATGGTACAGGGCCTAAACGCAAGCCTAAACACCGTTAATTAAATAGAAAAAATTAACAAGTATAAAAAAAGCGAACCAATGCGGTTCGCTTTTTTTATTGTCTGAATATAAAGTAATGAAACAGAATTATATACTCCACCCCATTACTAATTTATTCTTATTTCCAAACGTATAAATTAAACAGTTTTTTACCACGCTTAATTACGCTGTATTTACCGAATAATGCGTCTTCTTTCTTAAGAACAACTTCAGAATCAGCAACTTTCTCACCGTTTACTGAAACTGCACCATTACCAATAAATTCACGCGCCATCTTATTCGATTTTGCTAGTTCAGATTGAGTCAGAATTTCAACGATAGTTTGCTCAGAAGCGTCAAGCTCAGTCGTTGGCAGACCATCTTGCGCTAGTTGTGCTAAATCAGTTTCAGTTAGTGATGCTAGGTCACCAGAGAACAGCGCTTCTGTAATACGGATAGAAGAAGCTAAACCTTCCTCACCGTGAACCAAACGAGTTACTTCTTTAGCAAGGACGCCTTGACCAGCAGGACGACCTTGAACACTCTTGTCACTTTCTTCAATTGCAGCAATTTCGTCTACAGATAGGAAAGTGAAGAAACGTAGGAAGTTATATACGTCAGCATCCGCAGTACCCAACCAGAATTGGTAGAAAGCGTATGGTGATGTTTTGCTTGGGTCTAACCAAATTGTACCTGATTCAGTCTTACCAAATTTAGTACCATCTGATTTAGTTACTAGCGGTAGCGTTAAACCAAATACTTTATTGCGGTTCATACGACGAGTTAGATCGATACCACCAGTGATGTTACCCCACTGATCAGAACCACCAATTTGCAGCGTACATTCTTTTGCTTTGTTTAGCGCAGCAAAGTCATACGATTGAAGTAGCATGTAGCTGAACTCAGTAAATGAGATACCAGAACCTTCACGGTCGATACGTTGTTTTACTGATTCTTTTTGAATCATTGCATTTACGCTGAAATGCTTACCGATATCACGCATGAATTCGATTACATTGATTTCACCAATCCAATCTAGGTTATTCACCACTTCTGCGCCATTTTTCTCTTCTGTAAACTCAACAAAAGCAGAAACTTGAGCACGGATTTTATTAACCCAATCACCAACAACGTCAGACGTGTTCAATTGACGCTCTGCCGCTTTAAAGCTTGGATCACCAATTAGACCTGTTGCGCCACCAACAAGTGCTAATGGCTTATGGCCCGCTTGTTGAAAACGCTTAAGAACTAACAAAGGTACTAGGCTACCAATATGTAGGCTGTCTGCTGTCGGATCGAAACCACAATAAAGAGTACGACAGTCAGTAGAAAGGTGCTCAGCTAATTCTTCGTCTGCTGTGCACTGTGCAATAAGCCCACGAGCTTTTAAATCCTGCAATAATTCATTTGTTGCTGTCATAGATAACCTACTTGTACTCTAAATTTAGGTATAAAAAAGAAGACTCGATTTTACACATTTAGCCGCTAAATAACAGACTTTGTGAGTAAAAAGCCACTTTGAACTCATATCTATTTTATCTCCCCATTTGATTAACAAATTCCTAGTTACAATTGCTTTCAATTTCAAGAAGAAAAAGTTCAAAAATTGACCTTAATTTAACGCCAAGAATTGTAATTCTGTGATACTTAACTCAAACCAAAACAATGATAATTTTCACCTCTTGAATCTGCTAAGTGTGCCCATATTTATTTAGTAGGTGTTGCTAAGATGCAGTCTACTTAGTTGCTATTTCTTTCTGTCTTGCTAAGGAAAAAGAATGAAAAAGTTTGCCCGTGCCGCAGTCCTAATGGTTTTAGTATTTGGACGTCCTCAAGCACAAGCTTCCTCATTAATTGAGTTTATTGAACCTGATTATCAAGAAGCAAACCAATCAGAGATCGATCATCAACATGTCCTTCACAGCCTAAATGGTCTACTTTCGATTCAAAATTGGAACTATTTCTCACATCAGCCTTACGATGATTTTGATATTTTAAATTCAAAAGCACATCAAGCTCAAAGAGAGCTAGAAAATCTGTGTAAAGAAACCGCTTTGATCTCTAATTCTCAGCCTCAATTTGCTGGAGTGAAGAGCGCAGAACGTGCCTTATTAAAAATTGAACAAGAGTTAAATGGTCAAGTTAACCAGTTAACTGACATGGCAAGAGCGACCATCGTTGCCGATTCAATACCTGATTTGGTGACGGCGTATGAATCAATAAATAGAGAAACAACCGTCCTGAGTGTCACTAACCGTTTTGCACAGCCAGCAAAATCAGGCTACCGAGACATAAAATTACTCGTCGAATTACCAAAAACAAAACTGGTCGCAGAAATACAGCTGCATTTAAAAGACATTGCGACAGTAAAAAATGGTGCAGAGCATAAATTGTATGAAGAAATTCAAAACATTGAACGTTTAGCTCTTCTGGAAAAGCGAGAATTCACTCAGTTTGAAGATGCTCGAGTGACTAAATTGAGAGCTCTATCTCAATCACTATATACAAATGCATGGCAAACCTACTTACCACTTCAAGCACTCGCGTAATGTTTCACTATTAACATGCCAGCAAACAAAAAAGAGCAACCACTGCGTATTGGTTGCTCTTTTTATTTAATAGCGTTTATTTTTATGTCATCAAAACTAATTTATGCCATTAAAACCAAGCTTCCGAAAAAAGCTAAGCCAGAAAATACGGCTATAGTTGTAATGAGTGCAAATTTGAAATCACTATCCATAACGACTCCTTGTTATTGTGTAGTAACAAAAAATTAACACTAGTTTGAGGTATCTTCAAGGAATCAAAGAAAATTGACTGCCAAGTTGGTATTAGCATCACAATGTCAGCATAATAAATCAAACTTAGGGATAAGATTAGTCGCTATGTGGCTAAATACAAATTATCAAAATTAAAACCTATTTTAGGAGGAAAAATGAAACGGACGTCATTACTGGGGCTGCTAGCCATCCTGCCTTTACAAATATTTGCTCAGGTATATCTTACACCCTCTATTGGGTTTTCTTCTGGTGGTGAGGTGACAAACAGTGCAGGAGATACTTATAAAATCAATGGAGATAACGCTTTATCTTTTGCTATAGAAACGGATTTTGATACAGGCCGTATTGGGTTATTTTATAGTACTCAAAGCAGTGAGGTAAAATCACTGGGCAATAAAACACGGTTTGATTATTTACATTTCCAAAGTGCTTTAGATTATTCCCTTACCCCTAAACTAAGTTCATTTTTAGGATTAAGCCTTGGCGCAACTTATACCGATGTCGACTGGAGTGATGAAAATTTACGCTTCTCTGCCGGTGCTTTTACTGGGTTGCAATATCACTTTACTGACAATTTTGCCTTACAGTTAGAAGCCCGTTGGTTAGGCACTTCTGTTGATAGTAGTTTTGACAGCGCTTGCGTTTCTGATTCAACACAAAGTAGATGTGTTATTCGTTATGAAGGCAGTTGGATGAATCAAGTACAAGGGAATCTTGGCTTACGATTCAGTTTTTAACTTTCTCACACCACCTATTATTTTATAAATTCCAATTAATGCGGTTACTTTCCCATCAATTGGAATTTATTTACAAAAACACAATCATTTACTTAACCTTTATTTAACAATAATACACTCTAAACATCCCACCCCAAACAAACCCATTCTCTAAAAAAAGTTACAACTTCAGCATAATTGACTAGATAGATTACATTAAGCTACCTTTTTATCATATTGCCTTAACAAGTATTAATGGGTAATCTGCCTGTAATGCTTAGCTAATACCTCTAGTTTGAGCAAATTGATTTCAAATTTAATAGAGAATGATACTAAGTTAGCTTCATTTCTCAGGGAAAAGTTTTTAAAAGGAGTATTTTATGAAGCGTGAACAATGGGGTTCTCGTGCAGGATTTATTCTTGCTGCAGTAGGATCTGCTATCGGTCTAGGTAATATTTGGCGCTTTCCATACATGGCGTATGAAAATGGTGGCGGTGCTTTCTTTATTCCTTATTTATTTGCCATGTTAACTGCTGGTATTCCATTTATGATCATGGAATTTGGTATGGGCCATAAATTCAGAGGCTCAGCACCGCGAACTTTTGCAAAAATAAATCAAAAATACGAATGGCTTGGTTGGTTTCAAGTATTAATAGCCGCTGTTATCGCAGTTTATTACGTTGCCGTTATTGGCTGGGCAATCTCTTATTTCAGCATGTCTTTTTCTCAAAGCTGGGGCCAAGATACAAATGCCTACTTCTTTAGTGAATATTTAAAGCTAGGCGATAACTCACCAACAAAACTGGGTGGTATTCAATGGCATATTGCCATTCCTATGATTATTGCATGGAGCATAACTTTTGCTGCTATTTTTGGTGGTGTAAAAAGTGGTATCGAGCGTGCTAGTAAGGTTATGATGCCATTACTATTTATTATGGTTATTGCGCTTATCGGCCGTATGATTTTCTTACCAGGCGCATTAGATGGTCTTAATTACCTGTTCCAACCAGATTTCAGTAAAATAACAGACCCAAAAGTATGGTCAGCCGCTTATGGTCAAATCTTCTTTACGTTAAGTGTCGGTTTCGCAATCATGCTGGCTTATTCAAGTTACCTACCTGAAAAGTCTGACGTAAATAACAATGCTTTTATGACAGTATTGATTAACTGTGGTTTCTCTATTATCGCTGGTATTCTTATTTTCTCTATCCTAGGAAATATGGCGCATGAACAAAGCAAACCATTAACTGAAGTCGTTAGTGCTGGTGTTGGTCTTGCATTTGTTACTATTCCAGCAGCCATCAATTTATTACCTGCTCCTTATATTCTTGGTCCTCTGTTCTTCTTTGCTTTAGTTGTTGCAGGGTTAAGTTCTCATATCTCAATTATTGAAGCCGTTACCTCTGCATTTATCGACAAACTAAAATGGTCTCGTAAAAAAGCCGCTTCTGTTGTTTGTGGTACAGGGCTGGTTGTTTCTATGGCCTTTGCGACTAATGGCGGACTATTGCTGCTTGATTTAGTTGATTATTTCATTAATAACATAGCTCTACTAGCAAGCTGCTTAATTGAATTATTTATTATGGGTTGGTTGGTAAAACTTGCAGACATACGTTCACACGTAAATAAAATCTCTGAATTTACCGTTGGTAAATGGTTTGAGATCTGCTTACGCTTTATTAGTCCTGCATTTCTAGTGGTTATCTTAGGAACTAATATTGTTAATACATTAACCGACGGATATGGTGGTTACGCTCAATCAGACTTACTATTACTTGGTTGGGGATTAATTGCTGCAATGTTGGTTGTTGGTATCGTTATTAATAAATCAAGCAAGGAGGCTTAATATGACAACTGGTGCAATCATTATGATGGTTATTGGCTTAGGTATCACGTGGGGAGGCGCGGCCTTCTGTATCCGTAAAGCGATGAACAGTAACTAGAACTTAGCCTATAACAATACAATTACTTAAAGCAGATCTTCGGATCTGTTTTTTTTCGCCGTTTCATTTTAAATTAATTTAGAAGGTAAAAATGACCATTCTCTATTCATTTCGACGTTGCCCTTACGCGATGCGAGCACGACTTAGTATCGCCCTTTCCAATAAATCAGTTCACCTTCGTGAAATCATATTGAAACATAAACCTGAAGCAATGATACAGGTATCCCCTAAAGGCACTGTTCCTGTCTTAATTGAAAAAGATGGACACGTGATAGATGAGAGCTTAGATGTCATGAAATGGGCTTTAGAGGATTCAGAATTACTATTATCAACAACAGCGTCCATGTATTTATTAATAGAAGAAAACGATCATGTGTTTAAAGGATGGTTGGATAAATACAAATATGCAGATCGTTACCCTGAGAACACAGAACTCTATTATCGTGAACAAGGGGAGCTATTTTTAGAAAGACTGGAGCAACAACTCTCTACTTCGAGAATGTTATTTAGTGATGAATACAGCTTAGCTGATTTAGCTATCCTTCCTTTTATTCGACAATTTGCGTTCGTTAATATTGAATGGTTTAACCAAAGTAAGTATCAACACGTAAAGCACTGGCTTACGACTTTCATTGATTCAGAGCTGTTTCTCTCCATTATGAAAAAATACCCTACTTGGCTAGACTCAAATCAAGACATCTCATTTCCTGAAAGATAATACCTTTGCTTATCTTCGATTTTCTTCAAGCCAGAAACAGAAAAAGGAGACTCGAAAGTCTCCTTTTATTATTCATCGATAGAATCGCAAATTAGTTATGACTAATCCACTCATTCATATCTGTTTTCAAGTTATCAGACTTAGTACCAAAGATAGCTTGAACACCTGAACCCGCAACAACAACACCAGCTGCACCAAGTTTTTTCAGTTTATCTTGGTCAACGGCTTCAACGTTTGCTACCGATACACGTAGACGAGTGATACAAGCATCAAGGTTTGTGATGTTTTCTTTACCACCAAATGCAGCAACTAACTCACCAGCAAGCTCAGAACCAGTTACTGTTACACCAGCTTCTTCTTCGTCTTCACGACCTGGCGTTTTCAGGTTCATTGCTTTAATTACAAAGCGGAATACGATGTAGTAAACAACAGCGTAAACAAGACCAAGACCGACTAGAAGTAGAAGATTCTCTGCACGTGGAGATTGAACTACAAAGTCAATGAAACCATTTGAGAACGTGTGACCGTGTACAACACCTAATGCGTTAGTTAGCATGTATGCAACACCAGCAAGTACAGCGTGGATAGCATAAAGAACAGGAGCAACAAATAGGAATGCAAATTCAATTGGTTCTGTGATACCAGTAAGGAATGAAGTTAACGCAGCAGATGCCATGATACCCATTACTTTTGCACGGTTTTCAGGTTTCGCTGAATGTGCAATTGCGATTGCAGCAGCAGGAAGACCGAACATTTTGAATAGGTAACCACCCGCTAATTGACCAAAACCATTGCCCGCAGCACGAGATGCATCATCAGCAGTTAGGAAACAAGTCATGATACCATTTACTTGCTCACCAGCGCTGTTCACACAAGAACCGGCTTCGTAGAAGAATGGTACGTTCCAAATATGGTGAAGACCAAAAGGAATTAGAGAACGTTCGATTACACCGTAGATACCAAATGCCATTACTGGGTTTTGGTTTGCAGCCCAATCAGAGAACGCTGCAATTGCGCCGCCAATTGGTGGCCAAATTACAGAAAGAACCAAACCTAGAGCGATAGATACAAAACCTGTCACGATTGGCACTGCACGCTTACCAGCGAAGAAGCCAAGGTACTCAGGAAGTTGGATACGGTAGAACTTGTTAAAAGCCCAACCAGCAACACCACCAGCAAGGATACCACCAAGAACACCAGTCTCGATACCATCAACACCCATTACTGTCGCCATCACTTTAAGTGTAGCAACCATGATGCCGTAACCAACAACAGCAGCTAGACCAGCTACACCATCATTGTTTGTAAAACCAAGTGCAGTACCCACAGCAAATAGCAAAGCCATTTGGCCAAATACAGAACCACCTGCTTGTTCCATTAAGTGAGAAACCACTTCTGGAAGGAAACTAAAGTTGGCAGCACCAACCCCTAAAAGAATACCAGCTACAGGAAGTACTGATACAGGCAGCATAAGCGCCTTACCAACTTTCTGCAGGTTGGCAAAAAGGTTTTTAAACATGTTTTGCTCCTAATCATTATAAATACAATTGAAACATTCAATTACTAACTAGCTCGTTACGGCAATATCCCCCTCGCCTAATGTAACTAACATAATTGTAAGTAATCGTGTCTCTAATCAAACTGTCGCTAAATATAGACCTATGTAAAAACAGTTTCTAGCATGTTTTCATTTATTGTTTTAAAACCCTGCAGTGATCACAAAAGCAAGGCGTAGCAAAAATAACAAAAAAAATGCAACTTTACTATAAGTCACTGATTACAATTAATAAAAATAAAAATAAGCAGGGTGATAAATGTTATTTTTAGCAACAAAAATAGATAGTATAAATAAATAGCTACCGCAACCGATTACTTAGAATTTTATTAACGAAAACTTGCTAAAAATCAAATCCATAAAAAAAAGAGAAGTATAATTCTCTTTTTTGGTTACTTTGTGAACTTATTTAATTTATTTGTTCAAAAAAAGATTTTTAAAATTATTCGTCGTTATTTGAGCAACTTCCTCAAAGGATTTCCCTTTTAGTAAGCCAATATACTCAGCAACTTCTCTGACATACGCTGGCTGATTCTCTTTTCCTCGATAGGGAACAGGGGCTAAATATGGGGAGTCTGTTTCAACTAAAATACGATTTAATGGCAAGCGACGAACAACATCTTTCAACTCAGTGGCTTTGTTAAATGTAACAATACCTGAAATTGAAATATAAAAACCTAAATCCATTGCTGCTTCAGCAAACGCCCAGTCTTCAGTAAAGCAGTGAATAACACCACCACATTTGTTTGCTTGACCATTTTTTAGAATTGCTAAGGTATCTTCTCTAGCTTGTCTTGTATGAATAATTAGTGGTTTATTGTACTCAACAGCCACCTCAACTTGTTGTTCAAACAAGTCGCGTTGACGAGACGCGCTTTCAGGTTGATAAAAATAATCTAACCCCGTTTCACCAATAGCAATAACACGATCATTGGCCGCATATTGACGGAAAATAGATAAATCAAATTCCGATTCCACATCTAATGGATGAATACCACAAGACGCATGAACTTCAGGGTGATCTTTGATCATTTCCATCATATTGGGAAAAGCATCTAAAGTAACACCTACGGTTAGAAACTGCTCTACTCCACGTAATTTTGCTTTTTCAAGTACATCACCCACATTAGTATGCAGATCATTATAATTTAACTTGTCTAGGTGACAGTGTGTATCAACTAACACATTATTCTCCAATAAACTCAAATAACCACTGAGTTAATAATAGTTCTTTGTTTAAGCCCGGATGATCATTGAGTTGTTGCCTTAGCGTATTTAGACTCAAATATTGCTTATAGATAAGGTTAGAAGAGATGCTTTTTGCTAGTCTCTCTACCGTCTCTTTTTCATCACAATGAATCCAATCAGTTACAATTCCTAACTGTCGTTTCTGTATATCAGACAACAAGTAACTTAACCAACATAAGCCTTCATCCTCTAATTTTAGCAAGGTTTTAACCACATCGGCTGTATTACAAAAAGAGGATTGAACACAAACACTAAAGTGTGAAAGAAGCTGCTGATGGCTTACTTGTTTCTTATCTTGATAAAAGCTCTTTACCGCTAGCGGTAAATATCGATTCAAAATAATTGACTGCGTATTTACCGTTAGTTCTTCAGTTTCGAGTAACCATTGAGTAATCACTTCAGCACTGATCACTGGCTGTTGCCAAGTTTGGCAGCGACTGCGTATTGTTGGTAATAAATGATGCAAAGAGCTAGCAAGTAAGACAAATTGGCAGTTTTTCGGTGGGGCTTCTAATGTTTTTAGTAATGCGTTTGCAGCAGACTCTGTCATTTTTTCTGCTGGTTCGATAATAATCATTCGCTTAGCGTTAAATTGCGATGACTCTAGTGCCCATGAATTACATTGACGGATCTGTTCTACAGAAATCGATTTACCTTCCACTTCTGGTTTAATCCAGTGCAAATCAGGATGATTACCAGATTGAATCAAATCACAACTATGGCAGAAACCACAAGGTTCAGTGCCTTGAGTTAAACAAAGTAGAGTATCAGAAAAATACTGAACTAATTTATCTCGCCCAGTCCCTTCTGGCATTGCACATAAGATAGCGTGAGGCAGCCTATCATTTGCAATAAGCTGCTGCCATTGATGCCAAATATCTTCCTGCCAAGGGTAGAGTTTAGTTGCCATTAGTCACTAACCACGCTTCTAGCGCATTCACAATAGAGCGAGTTACCGTATCTAAATCTTGTCCCGCATCAATAGTAATAATACTTTCATCGCTGTTTGCGAACTCTAAGTAACGTTCACGGCTTCGTTCAAAAAAATCTAATTTCATTTGTTCAATTCTATCAAGCTCTCCACGAGCAGAAGCTCTTTGTAATCCAAGCTTAGGGTCAATATCCATGTAAATGGTTAAATCTGGTTTGAAGTCACCTAGAACCGTGTCTCTCATCGTTTTCATTAAATTACGATCAAACCCACGACCACCGCCTTGGTATGCCTGCGACGATAAATCATGACGATCACCGACGACCCACTCACCTTTTGCAAGAGCAGGTTTAATCACATTTCCAACTAACTGTGCGCGAGCAGCATACAACAATAGCAATTCAGCCATGTCTGTTAACGGTTCATCTGGGTGCCCTTGCTTTACCAGCTCTCTCATTTTTTCAGCAAGAGGTGTTCCGCCTGGCTCTCTTGTTGTTACAGGGTTTTCAATACCATGCTTAGCTAATGTGGCTAATACATTTTTAATAGCTGTACTTTTACCTGCGCCTTCTAGGCCTTCGATTACAATAAATTTAGACATGATTAATTTCTTAACGTTCTTAAGTAAGCTCTAACTGCTTTGTTATGCTCTACTAATGATTTAGTGAATTTATGACCACCTGTACCATCAGCAACAAAATAAAGATAACGACTTGTTTCTGGATGTAATGCTGCTTTTATCGATGCAGGACCCGCCATTGCAATCGGTGTTGGGGGTAAGCCATTAATGGTATAAGTATTGTATGCCGTTGGTGTTCGGAGATCTTTCTTGCGAATATTACCGTCGTATTTATCACCCATACCATAGATAACCGTTGGATCAGTTTGTAAACGCATTCCACGCCTTAGGCGATTAACAAACACAGATGAAACTCGCTCTCTTTCAGAATCGATAGCGGTTTCCTTTTCAATGATAGAGGCTAAGATCAACGCTTCATAAGATGATTTTAAAGGTAAATTGGCTGATTTTGTTTTCCACTCAGCATCTAATAATGTCACTAGCGCATTATGAGAACGCTCTAAAATATCAAAGTCACTCATGCCTGCCGTATAATGGTACGTTTCTGCTAAGAAAAGACCTTCTAATTTAGACCGTTCAATGCCTAATTTACTCGCAATGTCTTCTTCTGACATACCTTCAAGTTCATGTTCTAGGTAAGGCGCTTGTTCTAGTTGTTGTTGCCACTCAGAAAAACGACTACCTTCAACAAAAGTAATTGAGAATTGATGCTCTTTACCCGTTTTTAATTGAGTCAGTACTTCTGCTAGCGTTTGATTTGGTTCAACCCAGTACGTACCGGCTTTTATATTAGTTAACTGAGGGGTTAATTTATGGGTAAATCGAGCCCATTGAGTGTCTGATATCCATTGCTTTTCTTCAAACTGACGAATGAGTTTTCGGTAACTTGTTCCTGATTTAACTTCAACAAGTTGAGCTTTCTCTAGCATTACAGGTTGTTGGGTAAAATTAATTGCCTGCTGATAAGCCCAAAAGCCAGCACCAAGTGCAGCGACCGCCAAAAATAAAATAATGATAATAAGTTTTTTCAACACGAGTACAGTTTCTCCTGAAACCAATAAGTTAATGTATGCTTGGTAAAATGAATGTCTTTGATTTTATTAATAGGTACAATTTCAAATAAAGAGTTAGTGATAAACACTTCATCAGCAACAGCTAATGTATCAAAATCACAATGTACTGATTCAATCCCGATATGATGAATGCTCGCAATCTTCTTAATATGCGCTTTCATCACACCTTCAACACCTGCTAATGATAAATCTGGAGTGAATAGTTTATCATTCTTAACCCAAAAAAGATTACCTATAGATGTCTCAACGATATTGTTACTAATATCGAGAACAATAGCATCGAGATAATCTGTTTTAGATATTGATTGCTTTATTAGTACCTGCTCTAGGCGGTTTAGGTGCTTCATTCCAGCTAATAATGGATTTAGTCCCAACTGAATATCTGATACACCTAAATCTATCCCTTTCTGCTTCCATTCTTTGTAATAAATAGGAAGAGAAAAAGTGGATATAATAACTTGAGTATCATCGCAATCTTGAGGGGAATAGCCTCGCCCCCCGCTTCCTCTAGTAATTAACACTTTAATGCCACCACTAATTACTTTCGTTGCAAGCTCAGTGATTTGTTTATCAAGTGCATTCCAATCAGGCTCTGTAATATTTAAGCGTATTGCGGAGGTTTTAAGTCGGTTTAGATGCAGCTCCCACAAACAAACTTTCTTATTTAATACCTTCATGGTGGTAAAAAAACCATCACCATACTGAGTTGCTCGGTCACTTATGGGAAGTGATTCAGATTCCATTCCATTAACCCAAAACATGACAGCTCCTAACCACTGATAAATAAAAAGGCGGTTTGATATAATATCAAACCGCCTTTAAAGTGTAACTGACTCTTAGAAACTAATTAAGTCTCACAAACAAGTTATTACATTTTCTTGAAGATCAGTGAACCGTTTGTACCACCAAAGCCAAATGAGTTACAGATAGCATATTCCATATCAGTAACTTTACGAGCCGTATGCGGAACAAGGTCAATATCTAAACCTTCTTCTGGATCGTCAAGGTTGATCGTTGGTGGAACGATTTGATCAACCAAAGACATCGCTGTAATGATTGCTTCAACAGAACCAGCTGCACCTAGTAAGTGACCTGTCATTGATTTTGTTGACGATACTAATACTTGTTTAGTACCCGCTTCACCAAGAGCACGCTTAATGCCCTTAACTTCCGCAACATCACCTGCAGGTGTCGATGTGCCGTGTGCATTTACATAACCGATTTGCTCACCCGTTACGCCTGCGTCACGCATCGCTGCTTCCATTGCTAGTGCACCACCAGAACCATCAGGCGTTGGTGAAGTCATATGGTAAGCATCACCACTCATGCCAAAACCAACTAATTCACAGTAGATTTTCGCACCACGAGCTTTTGCGTGTTCGTATTCTTCAAGAACCATCATGCCAGCGCCATCACCTAGAACAAAACCATCGCGGTTTTTGTCCCAAGGACGAGATGCGCCTTGAGGGTTTTCATTATTTGTTGATAGTGCTTTTGCAGCACCAAAACCGCCCATACCTAGCTCAGTAGATGCTTTTTCCGCACCACCCGCTAGCATTGCATCAGCATCACCATAAGCGATCATACGAGCCGCATGACCAATATTATGAAGACCTGTAGTACAAGCAGTTGAAATTGCGATATTTGGACCACGTAGACCGCGCATGATCGACATATGACCTGCGATCATATTAACGATGGTTGAAGGCACGAAAAACGGACTGATCTTACGAGGACCTTTTTCACTAAATGCTTTGTAACCAGCTTCAATTAAGCCAAGACCACCAATGCCTGAACCAATTGCAGCACCAATACGGTGAGCATTTTCTTCAGTAACTTTAAAACCCGAGTCATCTAATGCCTGAATGCCAGCAGCCACGCCGTACTGGATAAATAAATCCATCTTACGAGCGTCTTTCTTAGACATGTACTCTTCAGCATTAAAGTCTTGAACTAGACCTGCAAAACGAGTAGTAAACTCAGTGGTGTCAAAGTGCTCGATATTAACGATACCACTTTGGCCTGCTAACAGCGCTTTCCAAGATGCTTCAACAGTGTTACCCACCGGTGTTAGCATACCCATGCCTGTAACAACTACACGACGTTTGGACACGATATATTTCTCCGGAATTATTTGAAATTTAGATAGGGATTGTAGCGTATTAAAAACTCAGGCGGTCAAGATGACCGCCTGGAGGGTATTTCTTACTGTGCGCTAGTTACGTAGTCGATAGCAGCTTGAACAGTAGTGATTTTCTCAGCTTCTTCATCTGGAATCTCAGTGTCAAACTCTTCTTCTAGAGCCATAACTAGTTCAACTGTATCTAGTGAATCTGCACCTAGGTCATCAACAAATGATGCTTCGTTTTTAACTTCAGCTTCATCCACACCCAGTTGCTCAATGATGATTTTCTTTACGCGTTCTTCAAGATTGCTCATTTTAATTTTCCTAATTACAGACTTCGCTGATTTGCGATACTTGCTGTATTCTATTCATTAATAAGAAAGTTGCAAGGCTAAGATTGCTGGTCAAACCACGAAATTCGTGATTTTTAGTGCAATTTTGACCCAAAATTGACCTAAGTCACCCTTAAATCAATTTTAGTGATTAAACCATGTACATGCCGCCATTCACATGCAATGTCTCACCTGTGATATAAGCCGCTTCTGGAGATGCTAAAAATACAACTGCAGCTGCGATTTCTTTAGGATCACCTAAACGACCAGCAGGTACTGATGATAGTGTTGCAGCTCGTTGGTCATCATTCAAGGCTTTTGTCATGTCTGTTTCGATAAAACCTGGAGCGACAGTATTCACCGTTACGCCACGTGAAGCGACTTCACGAGCCATCGATTTAGTAAAGCCAATTACGCCTGCTTTTGCAGCAGCATAGTTAGTTTGACCTGCGTTACCCATAGTACCAACAACAGAACCTACGTTGATAATGCGACCATTACGTTTTTTCATCATGCCACGAAGTACGGCTTTAGATAAACGGAAAATAGACGTTAGGTTGGTATCAATAATATCCATCCACTCGTCATCTTTCATGCGCATAAGTAGGTTATCACGAGTAATACCCGCATTATTCACTAAGATATCAATCGCACCAAACTCATCATTGATGGTTTTTAGTACTTCAGTTACAGATTCTGCATCTGTTACATTCAAAGCAAGACCTTTACCGTTCTCACCTAGATATTCACTGATAGCAACTGCGCCATTTTCAGAAGTTGCAGTACCAATAACCGTTGCACCGCGAGAGACTAATTGCTCAGCAATAGCGCGACCAATACCGCGGCTAGCGCCAGTAACTAAGGCAATTTTGCCTTCTAAATTCATCATTTACTATTCCCTTTAATTACTTAGCAGCTTCAAGAGAAGCGGCATCATTTACCGCTGCAGCGCTAAGTGATTTAACGATTCGTTTAGTTAAACCAGTAAGAACTTTACCTGGACCAACTTCATATAAGGTTTCTACGCCTTGCTCAGCCATTGTTTCTACTACTTCTGTCCAACGTACAGGGCAGTATAGTTGACGAACAAGTGCGTCTTTAATTTTTGCAGGATCTGATTCGGCAGCAACATCAACATTGTTGATAACAGGCAGTACTGGTGCTGAAAATTCAATGCTTTCTAGCGCTACCGCTAGTTTATCAGCCGCTGGTTTCATTAGTGCACAGTGAGAAGGTACTGATACAGGTAAAGGTAGTGCACGTTTTGCGCCCGCTTCTTTACATAATACGCCAGCACGCTCTACTGCATCTTTGTTACCAGCGATAACAACTTGACCAGGAGAGTTAAAGTTAACTGGTGAAACCACTTCCCCTTGTGCTGCTTCATCACATGCTTTTGCAATTGATTCATTATCTAAACCAATAATCGCATACATTGCACCAACACCAGCAGGTACTGCTTCTTGCATCAGTTGACCACGAAGCTCAACTAATTTTATTGCATCTTTAAAGTTAATAACGCCGGCACATACAAGTGCTGAATATTCACCAAGGCTATGACCTGCTAAAACAGAAGGTTGTGCTAACCCTTGTTCTTGCCATACACGCCATAAAGCAACAGAGGTCGCTAATAATGCAGGCTGAGTACGAAAAGTCTGATTTAGATCTTCTGCTGGACCATTTTGAACAAGTGACCATAAGTCATAACCTAATGCTTCTGATGCTTCAGCAAAAGTTTTAGTTACCACTTCGTGTTGCTCACCTAGTTCAGCAAGCATGCCAACAGCTTGAGAGCCTTGACCTGGAAAAACGATAGCAAAATTGCTCATGAATATTATTTCCTTTAAATAAGCACATAAAAGAAGCTAGATCATCAAACAGATGTCTAGCTCTTCACTTAAAACTTAACGAGTGCAGAACCCCAAGTGAAACCACCACCGAATGCTTCAAGCAATAACGTTTGGCCACGTTGAATTCTGCCATCACGTACCGCTTCATCCAATGCCGTTGGCACTGTTGCAGCCGAAGTATTACCGTGACGATCGAGAGTAACAACAACCTGATCCATCGACATTGATAGCTTCTTCGCTGTTGCTTTAATAATTCGTAAATTGGCTTGATGTGGAACTAACCAATCAAGCTCAGACTTATCCATTTGGTTTTCTTGAAGTGTTTCTTTCACCAAATTAGAAAGCTGTGTAACGGCAACTTTAAAGACTTCATTACCAGCCATATGTAGCCATTTGTCTGCTTCTTCATTTTGTCGAGAAGGGACAGGTAAAGAAAGTAATTCACCGAACTTGCCATCAGCGTGCAAGTGAGTTGAAATAATTCCAGGTTCTTCACTTTGGCCAATAACAACCGCACCAGCACCATCACCAAATAAGATAACCGTAGAGCGGTCTTCAGGATCACAGGTATGAGATACTGCATCAGAGCCAATAACAAGTACGTTTTTTGCCATACCCGTTTTGATATGTTGATCAGCAACACTCAATGCATAAACAAACCCTGAACAAGCTGCCGATAAATCAAATGCTGGACAGCCCTGAATTTCTAATAACCCTTGAACTTCACAAGCCGCAGAGGGGAATGAATATGTTGGTGTGCTTGTCGCTAAGATAATAAGATCAATATCGTTCTTATCTATACCGGCCATTTCAATTGCATTTACAGACGCAATATGACCCATAGTCGCTACAGATTCATTTTCACCGGCAATGCGACGCTCACTAATACCAGTTCGAGCTAAGATCCACTCATCACTAGTATCGACCATTTTTTCTAAATCCGCGTTTGTGCGAATTTGTGCTGGTAAATAGCTACCAGTACCTAAAATTTTGCTATACATGAAGACTAATAATGCCTCTCGAGTAAAACTGCCTCCAAGCGATCACTAATACGGTTAGGTATTTGTCGCTTGACCTCATGAACCGCTTCCTTGATGGCATTGTTAAAGGCAGAAATATCTGCACTTCCATGACTTTTCACAACAATGCCGCGCAATCCTATCAGACTTGCGCCGTTATACTGGTCGGGGTTCAGCTCTTTTAAGCTAGAAATGACATCACCAAAGAGCCATTTCGCTAAAATTTGTTTGAATTTTGATGTAACTAGGTGTGATTTTAGTTGATCTAAAAATAAATGTGCAACGCCTTCACTGGTTTTCAGACAAACATTGCCGACAAACCCGTCACAGACTACTACATCTGCAATGCCTTGATAAAGCTTATCACCTTCGATATAACCAATAAATTGAATATCTTGGCATTGATGCAGCATCTCAGCACAACGTTTTATTTGATCATTACCTTTTATTTCTTCTTCACCAATATTCAATAATGCGACTTTCGCTTTACGCCCTAAGGATTGTTCTGCTAATTCAGAACCCATTACGGCAAATTGAAACAGGGTTTCAGCATCACATGACACATTAGCGCCAAGATCTAACATCCAAGTACGTTGATTATTTTTCGTTGGTAATGGACTGATCAATGCTGGGCGTTCTACACCAGGAAGAAGTTTTAGAGTAAAACGAGATAATCCCATTAGTGCCCCAGTATTACCTGCGCTAATACACGCTTGGGCATCTTTACTGGAAACTAAATCAAGGGCGACTCTCATTGAGCTACCACGACTGTGTCGAAGCGCTTTTGAAGGTGGTGTATTATTGCCAATAACACTATCGCTATGGACAATTGAAAATCTAGAGCTGGGGGTATAATTTAGATGTGCTAATTGTGTAGAAATCGCATGACGATCTCCAACAATAGTGATTTTTAGCTCTGGGAATTGTGACAATGCCTGCACGGCGGCAGGCACTGTAACTTGGGGACCGAAGTCCCCACCCATCGCATCAATTGCAATGGTTAGCTGCTGCAAAGCGTCAACCTTACTTGTTGATTACCTTGCGGCCACGGTAGTAACCGTCAGCTGTAACGTTGTGACGAAGGTGAGTTTCGCCACTAGTTGCGTCTACAGATAATGCACTTGTAGTTAGTGCATCGTGTGAACGACGCATGCCACGCATTGAACGTGATTTCTTGCTCTTTTGTACGGCCATGGACCCTACTCCTCAATTACTGTTGTTTTAAAGATTTTAAAACATCAAACGGATTCGGTTTCTCTTCCTCTTCAGGAATTTCACCAAATACCAAATTGTTAGATTTGACCTGACAGTCTTTTATGTCATGCATAGCGACTTGCGGCAACGCTAGAATGAACTCATCAGTTACCAACTCAACGAGATCAACTTCACCCATTTCATTTAAATCTACAAGCTCATATTCCTCAGGAATTAGAGCTGCCTTTTCTTCGCTTAAAAAAGGCGTACACTTAAATGATACATTTAGGTGATGTTCAAAATTTTCATTACAGCGTTGACATTCCAACAACACAGTGACGTTAGCTTTACCAGAGATAACGGCTAGTCGTTGTTCGTCAACTTTAAATGACATAGTGACTTCAGCATCACTTTTCACATCTACAGTAGATTCAGCCAAACGCTTTAAAATATTAGATTGGATGATTCCATCGTAGTCTAATCTTCGTTGAGCGGTTTGGAATGCATCAACTGTTCGTGGTAATTTTACCTTTTGCATAGGGCGCGCATCTTATCTTTCTAAAGCCTTCGAGTCAAAGAAAAATGGCAAAAATTATGCTTTTTTTCTTCCCAGTTGCTATTTCAGCAGAGTTATACCAATGTAATTAATTAAGTGATCTATTTATTACGTAGGAAAATCACTTAAGAGTAAGACAAAAAATATGATAAGTAGTTATTCTACAAGCCTATTTTTTAACGCAGCTATTAAGTGATTTAACCAGTAATAATGAGCAGATAATTACTGGAATTGGTATCACTAATAATAAACGAAAAATTTAAGAAGAAGAACCTACTTATGCAATCAAAACTCATTCTAGCCTCAACATCGCCTTTTCGACGTTCGATCTTAGAGAAGATCCAGTGTCCTTTTGATGCAATTTCACCCGTTTGTGACGAAACTCCGCTTAATAATGAATCACCTAAAGAACTAGTCACTCGATTAGCGGAACAAAAAGCACGCTCTTGTGGAATAGAAGATCCACACCATTTGATCATTGGATCCGATCAAGTGTGCGTTATTAATGGCGATATTATTGGAAAACCACTGACTCGCGAAAAAGCCATTTCCCAACTTCAAAAAGCCAGCGGCCAAATCATTACCTTCTATACAGGGTTATCTTTATTAAACACCACCACAATGGTTGCTGAAACCCTTTGTGAAGAGTTTCACGTACACTTTCGATCATTAGATACACAACAAATAGAAAGCTACGTAGATAAAGAGATGCCACTTCATTGTGCAGGAAGCTTTAAGTGTGAAGGACTAGGAATTGCGTTATTCAATAAATTGGAAGGAAAAGATCCCAATACATTAATTGGTCTTCCTTTGATCACATTGATTGATATGCTAGATCGTCAAGGATTTTCAGTGCTTTAGTTTTTATATAACAAGTACAAAATGCGATAAGTGCCTATAACACTTATCGCTACCATTGCATTAGTGCGTAACTATTTTTTAGCTCGTAAGCCTTTTAGTACTCGTTCTAATTTGTTTTCCATTGGTGCGCTAATATCCATTAACTCTTCCGTACTTGGGTGAGTAAATTTGATATTTGCCGCATGCAAGAACAATCGATCCAAACCAAACTGTCCAGAATAAGCATCAAATCGTCTGTCACCATAACGATCATCCCAACCAATAGGATGGCCAGTATATTGGGCGTGCACACGGATTTGATGCGTTCGACCAGTAATTGGGCTTGCTTGGATTAAGGTCGCTTGTTCAAATTTTTCTAAAATTTTAAAGCGCGTCTCAGAAGGCTTACCATTCGGATTAACTCGAACAATACTGTTCACTTCATTTTTTAGCAAAGGTGCATTCACGACCTTACATGTGCTTTTCCACTGTCCCATCACTAATGCAAAATAGTATTTTTGTACTGTCTTATTGCGGAACTGCTCTTGTAGTCGTCGTAATGCTGAACGCTTTTTAGCAACAAGTAGAATGCCAGAAGTATCTCTATCAATTCGGTGAACAAGCTCTAAAAAACGCGCATCAGGGCGTAAAGCTCTTAATGCTTCAATTGCACCGAATTTAAGACCACTACCACCATGAACCGCTGTGCCTGAAGGTTTATTCAATATTAGAAGGTGATCATCTTCATAAATAATACAACTTTCAAGCTCAGACACTTTAGCTAATTTAACACTTGGTAAATCAGGCGCTGTAGATTCTGGTACTTTTACAGGAGGAATACGAACCATATCGCCCTCTTGTAATTTATACTCTGGTTTAATGCGTTTTTTATTTACGCGAACTTCACCTTTACGCACAATTCGATAAATCATGCTTTTAGGGACATTTTTTAAGCGGGCAAGAAGAAAATTATCGATTCGTTGCCCTGCAAAATCGTCATCAATATCGACGAATTGCACTTTAGGTTTATCATCAGTCATTTCTACATTCTACTGTCTTAATTCTAATTGATGAACCTTTTTTAGCTCACTTTCAAATAATGAAGATTGCTGCGGTTTAATCTGACTGTTATAGTTAGCCCCTGAAATTAGCCCAGATGGCTATTTCTTCACCTTGGTGAGCATAAAAGCACCAAAAGAACTAAAAATATACTGCTCGAATGCGGTGATGCGGCAATTGGCGTAAGACATCTATACTGCTTTGAGTTTTTTTGCTTGTTATGCCTAAACCATTTTTTATGTTTTAACGACCGCGAATAATTGCGGATCAGCACTATTTTATCGATAGTGTTGATGTGGATTGTGCCCTAGAGCATCCCTGAGTTCCAGCCGTGAGGCTGCACATGTAATCAGCCTTGGGATCTGGCACCATTTGAAATGGAAGTGGACAAACAAGCTCGACAATTTGTAATGAGTATTCCCTAATGAAAAGAATGTTGATTAACGCAACCCAAAAGGAAGAGTTGCGCGTCGCATTAGTTGATGGCCAACGCCTTTTTGATCTAGATATCGAAAGCCCTGGTCACGAATCTAAGAAAGCAAATATTTATAAAGGCAAAATCACACGTATCGAACCAAGCTTGGAAGCAGCTTTTGTTGATTACGGTGCTGATCGCCACGGTTTCCTTCCCCTTAAGGAAATTGCAAAAGAATATTTCCCTCAAGGTTACACTTATCAAGGCCGTCCAAATATCAAGGACGTTTTGAAAGAAGGCCAAGAAGTAATTGTTCAAGTTGAAAAAGAAGAGCGTGGCAACAAAGGCGCGGCTTTAACAACTTTCATTTCTCTTGCTGGTAGCTACCTTGTTCTTATGCCAAATAACCCTCGAGCTGGCGGTATTTCTCGTCGTATCGAAGGTGAAGAACGTACTCAACTGAAAGCAGCATTAAGCACATTAGAACTACCTCAAGGTATGGGTCTAATTGTTCGTACTGCTGGTGTTGGTAAATCTGCAGAAGAACTTGAGTGGGACTTAAACGTACTCCTAAATCATTGGGAAGCGGTTAAGCACGCATCAGAATCAAATCAAGCACCTTTCCTAATTCACCAAGAAAGTAACGTTATTGTTCGTGCAATCCGCGATTACTTACGTCGTGATATTGGCGAAATCTTGATTGATAGCCCAAAAATCTTTGACCGTGCTCGTCAACACATTCAACTTATTCGCCCAGATTTCTTATCTCGCGTTAAGCTGTATGAAGGCGAAATCCCACTATTTAGCCACTATCAAATCGAAAGCCAGATTGAATCTGCTTTTGAACGTGAAGTGCGCTTACCATCTGGTGGTTCTATTGTTATTGACCCAACAGAAGCACTGACATCAATTGATATCAACTCTGCTCGCGCAACGAAAGGCGGTGATATCGAAGAAACAGCATTAAATACAAACTTAGAAGCAGCTGATGAAATTGCACGTCAATTACGTCTACGTGATCTAGGTGGCCTTGTGGTTATCGACTTCATTGATATGACGCCAGTTCGTCACCAACGTGAAGTAGAAAACCGTATGCGTGAAGCGGTTCGAATGGATCGTGCTCGTGTTCAAATCGGTCGTATTTCTCGTTTCGGTCTTCTAGAAATGTCTCGCCAACGCTTAAGCCCGTCTTTAGCTGAAGCAAGTCACCATATTTGCCCTCGTTGTACGGGTACTGGTGTTGTTCGTGATAATGAATCACTAGCACTGTCTGTTTTACGTTTAATTGAGGAAGAGTCTCTAAAAGACAATACAACTCAAGTTCTTGCAGTTGTTCCTGTCTCTATTGCTTCTTACCTGCTCAATGAAAAACGTCGTTCAGTTCAGCACATTGAAAAATTCCACAATGTTCGTGTAATCATTGTTCCGAACTCTGATATGGAAACGCCTCACTTTGAAGTGATTCGTATCCGTGATGGTGAAGAACAAGAAATGCTTTCATACCTTCTACCTAAGAAACTAGAAGCGTTACGTGAAGCAGAAGCAAAAGAAGCCCCTGCGGTTAATATTGCTCCTAGAAAACGCGAAGAACCTGTTCTTCAAGGCTTCAGTGCTCCAGCTCAAGCAGCTCCAATTGCGAAAGTACAAGAAACAAAAGCACCAGAAGTAAAAGCAACTGCTGAAGAAAAACCGGGTATTATTAGTCGTTTCTTCACTGCGATTGCAAACTTCTTCTCTGCACCAGAAGCAGCACCTGCTGAAACTGAGAAAAAAGTAGAAGAAGAAAAACCAACTCAGCGTCGTAATCAAAACCGTAATAATGATCGTCGTCGTAACGAAAATGGTCGTAATAACCGCAACAATCGTCGTAACGGTAATGATAACCGCAACAACAACGAAAATCGCACTGATAATCGTCGTGGTAAAAAAGTTGAAGATAATGTAACTAAGCCAGTTAAAGTAGCGGCTGAAAGCAAACCAACGAAACAACCTAAAGCTCGTAAAGAAATTGCAGAGCAAGGGCTTCAATTAGCAGCAGAAGCACAACAAGTACCTGCGCAACCTTCTGATAAACCAGCTGAAAAACGCGAAAAAACGGTTCAAGTTAAACAACGCCGTCAACGCCGTCAGTTGCAAAAGAAAGTACGTACAGGTAAAGCAGTAGAAGCGGAAGTAGAAGTTCCTGTTGAAGTAGCAACAACAACAGAAACCCAAGCACAAGTAACTACGCCTGCAGAAGCAAATACTGAGAAGAATACAGAACGTAAAGAAGGCCAACGTCGTAACCGTCGTTCACCTCGCCACTTACGTGCAAGTGGTCAACGTCGTCGTCGTCGTGATCGTCGTCCTGTGAATCCTGCTCGTCTATTTGCTGGTGTTGCGTCTCCTGAAATGGCGATGGGTAAAGCTTACCCTGACTATGCTCGCATCTTAGAGATGAAACAAGCAAAACGCCAACAAGAGAAGTTCATTGATAATGAAACTCAAAATGCACAAGACCAAGCAAGTCAAACCACTACAGTAAAAGCTCAAATCGGTGGTGTTGCATTCCCTGAAATGGCTATGGGCAAAGTGTTACTGCCTTATGTTCCTGCTAATAAAGCAGAAGCAATAGTAGAAACACCGGTAGTTGAACATGTTATTTCTGAAGCGCCTGTAGCAACAACTCAAGCTGAGGCTCCAGTAATTAATGATGTACCAGCAATTGCAGAAGCACCAGTAGCGGAGCAGAAGGTTGAAGTAACAGAAGCTCCTGTAACTCCTGCTGAAGTTGCAGGAGTAGAGACATCAGCACCAACGACGACTGTTGTTGCTGAAAAACCTCAATACAAAGGTCACGCTTCTTCTGGAATGACTAAAGCAACAGGTCCAACAGAGATTAAAGAGATCACTGTTACGGCTGCTGCATTTAGAACTGAGCGCTTTGAGCCAAAACAAGCTGGTAGTCAAACAGCCACTTCTCAAGCAAGTGCAGCAATGGCGAAAACAGCGGGTTTATAATTTTTTAGGCAAACGCCTTTAAAATAAATAACCAATAAAATTAAGCAAGTTACATTTCGATGTAACTTGCTTTTTTTATATCTAATTCCGAATATACATTGAAGTTCATCACGCTTTTCTGTACGATTCGCCGCATACTATGCTTGAAAAACAACCAAGAAGATATCTAAAAATAATGTTTGAATTTCCAAAGTTTTCTAATCATTCAGTGAAGAATGATGTTCTATCAGGGTTAACCGTTGCGTTAGCTCTAGTCCCTGAAGCTGTTGCTTTCGCCTTTGTTGCTGGTGTTGACCCTATGGTTGGCCTATATGCTGCTTTCATTGTCGGCTTAATTACATCAGTTATTGGTGGTCGCCCTGGAATGATTTCAGGCGCAACTGGCGCGATGGCTGTTGTAATGGTTAGCTTAGTTGCAGTTCACGGCGTACAGTACCTTTTTGCAGCCATCTTACTCGCTGGTATTCTGCAAATTACCGCAGGTTTATTTAAACTAGGTAAGTTCATTCGTATCGTTCCACATCCTGTAATGATCGGATTTGTAAACGGCTTAGCTATTGTTATTTTCCTTGCTCAACTTGGTCAATTTAAAGCCCCTGACGCACTAGGTAATTTAGATTGGTTACAAGGCGACCAAATGATGCTAATGCTTGCCTTAGTTGCTGTGACTATGGCTATCATTCACTTCTTACCTAAATTAACAACAGCTGTGCCTTCTTCCTTAGTGGCTATTATTGTTGTAACAGGGTTAGTTCAAGGTTTAGATTTAGATACTCGTACTGTTGTAGACTTCCTACGTACAATGAGTGGCGATGAAGCTGCAACATTAGCAGGCTCTCTTCCTACTTTCTCTGTGCCTAATGTCCCATTATCTTTAGAAACACTGTACATCATCTTTCCTTACGCGCTTATTTTAGCAGCTATCGGTTTAATTGAATCATTACTAACTTTAACGGTTATTGATGAGATGACAGGTACTCGTGGTCAATCTAACCGTGAATGTGTTGGTCAAGGCGTAGCAAACGTTACTTGTTCTGTATTTGGAGCAATGGGCGGTTGTGCGATGATTGGTCAATCAATGATCAATGTTAACTCTGGCGGTCGTGGTCGTTTATCAGGCATTACTGCGGCACTTGCGTTGCTTGGCTTTATCTTATTTGCTTCTGGCTTAATTGAGATGATCCCTCTAGCGGCATTAGTTGGTGTAATGTTCATGGTTGTTATTGGTACGTTTGAATGGGCAACGTTTAAATTGGCTCGTCGTGTACCAAAACAAGATTTCTTTGTCATTGTATTGGTAACTGTTGTAACGGTTCTAACTGACCTTGCTGTGGCTGTTGGTGTAGGTGTTATTGCATCGGCACTTATGTTTGCATGGCAACACGCAAAACATATTTACTCAACAAACTCTGTGAATGATGAAGGCTCTAAAGTATATGAAATTAATGGCCCAATCTTCTTTGGCTCTGCAGCTAATTTCTTAGAGTTATTCGATGTAGAAAATGATCCTCAAGACATCGTTATTGATTTTGCGGCCTCACGTGTTGTTGACCATTCAGCTATCGAAGCCGTTGATACTATTGCTGAGCGTTACTCTAAAGCAGGCAAAAAAGTACATCTTCGTCACCTAAGCCAAGATTGCCATGCCCTTCTAAACAAAGCGGGTAGCTTGGTTGAAATAAATGTACAAGAAGATCCAATCTATAAAGTGGTTAGTCAGTAAAGAGACATTCACTTTTATCATTGATAGATAATATAAATCCCGATATGGTTCTCCTATCGGGATTTTTTATATCTCAAATAATACCAATCTACATAAGTATTTGATCATTCTTGCTTGTTAAAATCGATTATATCTGCGTTATAAATTTTGTAATTAGATCCACTAGTTACTGTAATTTATGCCTTGCTCTAATCGATTTTTCCTACGCAATTATCTGAACAACTACTTATCCAGAATGGTATAACTTCAATAAATGAACTCCCCCCTATTTTTAATGGAATAGAAATCATGATAGAACAAGATAAAAAAGATGAACGCTATAAGCAACGCCAGTCAAAGATCAAAGAAAATGTCGACAAGCGTGTTGAAGATGCGCAGACAGAAAAAGGCTTGTTAATTGTTGTTACCGGTAATGGGAAAGGAAAAACTACTTCTGGCTTTGGCACAGTAGCAAGAGCGGTTGGACATGGCTTGAATTGTGTTGTAGCTCAATTTATTAAAGGGACATGGGACTGTGGGGAAAGAAATTTACTAGAAGGTCATGGTGTCCCTTTCTATGTTATGAAAACAGGATTTACTTGGAATACTCAAGATAAAGCAGCGGATACCGAAGCAGCACAACGTGTATGGCAAGAATGCAAAAAAAGCTTATCCGATGAATCTGTCGATCTTGTTTTGCTTGATGAAATGACTTATATGGTCACTTATGGTTATATCGGACTTGATGAGTTAAAAACAGCATTGCAAAACCGTCCCAAAATGCAATCGGTAGTTATTACTGGTCGAGCTGCGCACCGTGAGTTGATCGAAATGGCTGATACGGTATCTGAAGTTCGAAATGTAAAACACGCTTTCGATTCAGGCATTAAAGCACTGAAAGGCGTAGATTGGTAAATTATCTATCTTACATAACAAATAAAAATGGCCTGTATCAATAACGATAACAGGCCACTTTTTAAACTGTTATTATCACAGTAAATTAATTGAAAAGTCCTTTCAGCAATTTATTTGCTGCGTCTTTTACTTTTTCATCTTTAATCTTATCGCCATATTTTTCTTCAAGTTTTTCGATACCGCGATCAATTTCTTTCTTTGCTTTTTGCTGCATCACATCATCAAATTCAAGCTTATACTTTGGCTTAGCCCATGGACCTGTAATTCGAATTGGGATCGTAACATCTTTAAGATCATCAATACCTTTACCACCCTGGCCTTTTAATGAGCCAACGATTGATGTTTTAATTAGCATGTTTGCCGTTTCATTTACATAATGAGCAGAACCTTCGCCATGAATACGAAGTAATGGCGATACCATTTTAATATTTTTGGTTGTCGCATTTCCTTTTGATAAATAAAAGTCGGCAGTTAATGCACTGAAGTCTGTTTTCTCAGCTTCTTCGCTGCCTTTAACTTTTTCACCTTTAATTTTTGCATAAGTTGTACGGATCAATAATGGGATATTAACGCCGTTAACCGCACCATCGGCAAAATTAATAGAGGCTTTACCTTTAAGGTTTTCTTTTAAAGCACTTGGTTTTAAGCTCTTACCTGAAACATTCAGCGCCATATTACCATTGCCTTCAATCAGGCTTTCACCCATAACATCTGTCAATAAAGGAGCAACTTGTACCCCTTTGATTGATTGCTTAATACTATACGTAGGCGTGGTTTTACGAGCATCCAAGGTCGCAGTCATATCAATAGCACCATCGTATAGATCAGAGTGGAATTTCGTCAGTTTTAACACCCCACGATTAACTGAAAATACAGAGGTTACATTTTGCATCTTGGCATTACTTGCTTTGAACTTATCTATAATAATAGTTCCTGCGACATCAAGCGTTTTTAATGCACTTAAATCAGGCTCCACTTCTGTTGCCTTACTCGCTGGTAGCTCTTTATTATTACTTGCTGTTTTTTCCGTTGCTGTTACTTCACTTTGAGGCAAGGTCGCTAATAAAGCATCAACATCAATATTCGGACTACGTAACTCAAAGCGTACCTTAGGTATATCATTTAACTGAACGCTCATCTTGCCATTAAAATCAGTATCTACTGCTGACAGTGCCAGTTTTTCAATCTTTAAATACGATTTATTTAAATCAAATGTACTGTTAAAACCAATAATGGCCGTAACATCTTCGTTTGGTATTCCTTTACCTTTTATGTTGTTAGTGCTTGAAAAGTCTTTAACTTGAATAACATCTAATGCTTTTGGTACATATAGAGCAAAGGTAGAGATAGAGTTAACATTAAGCGCATTCGCCTTACCTATCGCCTTTAGGCTGATATTGGCCCATGTATCAAAAGAAAACTGATCAATGGTAAAAGAGATATCATTAAATTTATTTGATGCATCTGAATAAGAGACATTAAACTCTGTCTGCTTTAATGATGCATCATCTAATGTCACTGCAATATTTAAATCAGTCTCACCTTTTAAAGCTACGTTCTGTTGGCCTAAATCCCCTTTTAAATCAAACTCTAAATGAGCCCATTGACCAGGACTAAATTGAGACAGTGATAAATTCATATCACTAAAATACATTTTAGTGCCCGCTTTATCATCCTGAATAAGTACTTCTGCATTCGTTAGTGCAATGCCTTCTAATGTTACTTTCCAATCATTAAGTTGAGTACTTGGTTGAGTATTATCCGTTATTTTTGCTACTGGCTCTTCTGATGTTGTTTCAATCGTCTCAATCTGTTCTTTAGTTGGACCAATATTGTCTAAGTTCGTCGTACCATTTTTTAGTGTATGTAGCGTAAAAGAAGCGCCATCCAAAGTAACTAAACCAATATTAATTTCATGTTGAAATAATGGACGAACATTAAGGTCTAATACCGCATTATTAAATTTCACAAGATCAGGAGTTGAAAACCCCTTTGGATTACTTAAAGCAACTTCACCAATAGAAAAACCAATTGATGGGAAGAAACGCCATTCAATATCACCATTAATGGTTAACTGGCGACCAGTCTGCGCTTCTACCTGCTCTTTTATCAGTGGTTTAAAATCATTTGGATTCACAAGCAGTACTAGCACTAAAAATGTAATAATAACTGCGATGAACGGTATGCTAATCAATAAGGCTATTTTTTTCACGACCAAAATCCATCTATTGTATTTAAAGGGTTACATGAGTGTTAATTATGCCATCAGTAAGACATAAAAAACATAAGCTTATCCATAGTTATATACCTAAATATTTCAAAGTGACAGAAACGAAGCAAAAAAAAAGGCCAACAATTATGCTGGCCTTTTTCAAAATCATAATATTACGCTTTAAGTAATCGCGAAATATGCGCTTTCAATACATCGATCGCAATACGGTTTTTACCGCCACGTGGAACAATGATATCAGCATGCTGTTTAGATGGATCAATAAACTGCATGAACATTGGACGTACTGTTTTCTGATATTGCTCAAATACAGATTCCATTGTGCGACCACGCTCTTCTACATCACGTCTAGCACGACGTAATAAACAAATATCTAAAGGCGTATCCATGAACACACTTGCGTGCATTAAATTACGTAAACGAGGATCAGTTAAAAGCAGAATACCTTCAAGAATGATCACTTTTTTAGGAGTCATCACATCAACTTCAGAAGTACGTGTGTGCTCAGTATAGCTATAGGTTGGAATATCAACCGCTTCACCACGCATAAGCTGTTCAAGATGTTCACAAAGTAATTCGTGATCAAGAGCACTTGGGTGATCGTAATTTGTTTTGACTCTTTCTTCCATGGTCAGGTGGCTTTGGTCCTTGTAGTAACTGTCTTCAGTTATTACACCAATTTGATGATCGCCAACTTTTGCTCGTAGTTCGTTATAAATAGTAGAAGCGATCAGACTCTTACCTGAAGCTGATGCTCCTGCAATACCTACGATAATACAGTTTTGATTACTGTTCTCTGACATAAAAGATACCTAAAAGTGTGCGAGATGCGGTTATTAAAATAAAACCGCCTAATTATAGGGATTACGAACGATACTTTCCACCGATAATTACGCTAAACACCGACACTATAAAGACTTGAACATTATTTGGTCAGCAATAACCTCTCCTTGCCAATATAATCGACTAGATACTTGTTCTGCGAGCTGAATATAGAGCTGACTATGGGCACTCGCTAGGTTTTCGGCAACACTTGGCGTGCCTGAATCAGTCTCACTGCGAATATCTATATGCAATGGCAACTTACCAAGTAATGGAATTGAATACTTCTTCGCCATTAACTCTGCACCACCGGTTCCAAAAATGGCTTCTTCATAACCGCATTGTGAGCAAATATGCACACTCATATTCTCAACGATGCCAATAACAGGAACATCTACTTTCGTAAACATGTTCACTCCTTTAATCGCATCAGTTAATGCAAGATCCTGTGGTGTAGTAACTATTACTGCTCCAGTCGTTGGTATCTGCTGAGATAGCGTTAGTTGAATATCTCCTGTTCCTGGTGGCATATCAATAACAAGATAATCCAGCTCTGGCCACCATGTTTCATTAAGTAATTGAGATAATGCCTTTGACGCCATTGGACCACGCCACACCGCCGCTTCTGCTTTATCTACTAAATAACCAATTGAATTACTGTAAATACCATGAGCCTCTACTGGCATCATGCGGTTATTGTCTACAATGTTTGGTTTTTTATCTTCTACGCCTAACATTAAAGGAACAGATGGCCCATAAATATCCGCATCTAATATGCCAACTCGAGCGCCTAAATGATGTAACGCTAATGCCAAATTCACCGCAGTTGTTGATTTACCAACCCCACCTTTGCCGGAACTAACAGCAATGATATTTTTCACCCCTTTAACTGCAGGTTTATCTGTTTTTAAGGTTGCTGGTTTAGTCACCACATCAAAAGAGAGTGAATCCAGTTGTAAACTCTGTTTTTGTTGCTCAGCCCAAGCCAATAACTCTTGCTTTAAGGAGATAGAGACAAAAGGGAGGGTTACAGTAACAGTGCCATTAGCTGTCAGTGATACCAAGTTTGGTATATCAGCCCATCCCTCACAAAGTTGCGAATGCGTAAATTCATTTAACCAATTTTTAATCTCAGCCATCGTTGTAAATGCCATCTTACCTATTCCTTGATTATTTTTACTCATCCTAGCACTAATTGAGTCTTTGATCCTCTATGCTTTCTAGCTCGCTTCAGGTACTATTTATCTCTTAAAATTTTCACCCATCACATTAAGCGAAAGAGAAGATATGGCTACAGATCCGAGAAAAATTCTGGTTACATGTGCTCTACCGTATGCAAACGGTTCAATCCACCTAGGTCATATGCTTGAGCATATCCAAGCGGATATCTGGGTTCGTTACCAACGTTTACGCGGCAACGACGTTAACTTTATTTGTGCAGATGACGCTCACGGCACACCAATCATGCTTAAAGCTCAACAGATGGGTATCACTCCTGAAGAAATGATTGCAGCAGTAAGCGAAGAGCATCAGAAAGATTTCGCAGGCTTCGACATTAGCTTTGATAACTATCACAGCACACACAGTGATGAAAACCGTGAGTTAGCCTCTCATATCTATTTAGAGCTAAAGAAAAACGGCTTTATTACTAGCCGCACTATTTCTCAGTTATTCGATCCTGAAAAAGAAATGTTCTTACCTGACCGCTTCGTAAAAGGCACTTGCCCGAAATGTAAAGCAGAAGAACAATACGGTGATAACTGTGATAACTGTGGCGAAACATATAGCCCTACTGATCTGATTAATCCTAAGTCTGCAGTGTCTGGTGCAACTCCAGTGATGAAAGATTCTGAGCATTTCTTCTTTGACTTACCTCAGTTTGAAAGCATGCTGAAAGAATGGACTCGCTCTGGTTCTTTACAATCAGAAACAGCAAATAAGATGCAAGAATGGTTTGAATCAGGTTTACAACAGTGGGACATCTCTCGTGATGCACCTTACTTTGGCTTTGAAATTCCTGGTGAAACAAATAAATTCTTCTACGTTTGGTTAGACGCTCCTATTGGCTACATGGGTTCTTTCAAAAACCTTTGTAACAAACGTGACGATCTAAACTTTGATGAATACTGGAAAAAAGACAGCACGACTGAGCTTTACCACTTCATCGGTAAAGACATCGTATATTTCCACAGCCTATTCTGGCCTGCAATGCTTGATGGCGCAGGTTTCCGTAAGCCAAACAATGTATTTGTCCATGGTTATGTTACGGTGAATGGCGCGAAAATGTCTAAATCTAAAGGCACTTTCATTAAAGCGGGTACTTACTTAAATCACTTAGATCCTGAGTGTCTACGTTACTACTATGCCGCTAAACTAAATAGCCGTATTGATGATCTTGATTTAAACCTTGAAGACTTCACTCAACGTGTAAACTCTGATGTAGTAAATAAGATTGTTAACCTAGCTTCTCGTAACGCTGGCTTCATTACTAAACGCTTTGATGGCAAACTAGCAGATAACTTTGCAGAGCCTGAGCTTTACAATGAATTTATTGCAGCAGCTGATCGTATTGCTGAGCTATACGAAACTCGTGAATTTAGCCGTGCTATTCGTGAGATTACCGCGCTTGCAGACAAAGCAAATCAGTACATTGATGAAAAAGCACCTTGGGTATTAGCAAAAGAAGAAGGCAAAGAGCAAGAGCTACAAGAAGTTTCTTCTGTAGGTATTAACTTGTTCCGTGTCCTAATGGCTTACCTAAAACCTGTAATGCCAGAGCTTGCTGCACGTACTGAAGCTTTCTTAAACGAAACGTTAACGTGGGAAGGCGTTACACAACCATTAACGTCTCACGAAATCACTACGTTTAAAGCGCTATTTGCTCGAATCGACCCTAAGAAAGTTGAAGCTATGGTTGAAGAGTCAAAAGAAGATGCTGCTGTAGAAATGGCCGCAAAAGAGAAAGCTGAAGCGGAAAAAGAAAAAGCAAGTCAAACTGAACTAGACAAAGACCCAATCGCAGATGAGATTGAGTTTGATGCGTTTGAAGCAGTTGATATGCGCATTGCACGTATTATCTCTTGTGAAGAAGTGCCAAAAGCAAACAAGCTACTTAAATTCCAACTGGACATTGGCGGTGAGACTCGTCAAGTGTTCTCTGGAATCAAATCAGCATACAAACCTGAAGAGCTGGAAGGCAAGTTAACCGTGATGGTTGCTAACCTTAAACCTCGTAAGATGAAGTTTGGTATGTCTGAAGGCATGATCCTAGCTGCAGGCCCTGGTGGTAAAGATCTTTGGATTCTTGAACCACACGAAGGTGCTCAACCTGGTATGCGTGTAATGTAATTCTTTTTCTAAAAGATAATACCAATCGTAGTAAATAACTTACTTACTGTGATTGGTACAACTTACAAACAAAAATAGAGACCAAATGGTCTCTATTTTTTTATCTATTTATAAGCGATTACACACTTATAAAACTGACGCTAGAGACAGGTTAATCTCACTTAATACTTGTGATGGATTCTCTGCCTGTGTAATTGGGCGACCAATCACTAAATAATCAGAACCAGAGGTAATTGCATCAACCGGTGTCATAATGCGTTTTTGGTCACCGATATCAGCACCTGCTGGACGAATGCCAGGAGTCACTAACTGAAAGTCTTTACCTAGGTCAGCTTTCAACATTGAAGCTTCTTGTGCAGAACATACAACGCCATCTAAACCACTATTTTTAGTTAATGCCGCTAAACGTTTTACTTGTTCTTGTGGTGTGATATCTAAACCAATACCCGCTAAATCTTGTTGCTCCATACTTGTTAGTACTGTTACACCAATAAGCAATGGACGATCTTTTCCATATGGTTCTAAAATTTCACGTGATGCCGTCATCATACGTTCACCGCCACTAGCATGAACATTCACCATCCACACACCCATTTCAGCTGCTGCACGCACTGCTTTTGAACAAGTATTAGGGATATCATGAAACTTTAAATCTAGAAAAACAGAAAAACCACGTTTATGAAGTTCCTTTACAAACTCAGGGCCAAATAAAGTAAACATCTCTTTACCCACTTTCAAGCGGCAAGAGCTAGGATCAATTTTATCAACAAACGCTAATGCATCTGCTTGATTATCATAATCCAATGCAACGATCACCTTTTGGTCTTTCATTTTCTCTCCTTTGGAATTGCTCATTTTGTTTTACTTAAAAAAAGAGGCACTAAGAGCGCCTCTTCATTATTCACCATCTAAACCCTTTATAGGCTTAATTGCTCCCCACCCTTTACAGGATGGACATTGCCAAAATAATCGATGGGCAGAGAAACCGCATTTACAACAACGATAATTCGGTTTCATTTTTAATTGCTCACCAACTAGGTTTTGTAAACTCGATAAACTGGCTTTTGCTCTACCATCTTCAGCTTCATCAACATGATAGCCCATAAGACGGTAGAAGCCTTTCATTGTCGGATTTTTTAGCAGTTGCTTAGTCATATAACCTTGAGCTAATGCTGTACCTTCATGCTTTGCTATTAAATTAGACAGCATTAGCTCTGCACTTGCCCCTGCGCCTTTTGCTATCGCTTCTTTTAAAAAGTTAAGCAATGAACCTTCTCTATCTAAGTGTTCATAACACTCTGCAAGTAATGGCAATGCCTCACTGATAAAATCAATATCTTGATCTAAAACGGATTCTAATTGCGCTGCAGCCGCTTTATAGTTTTCTTCTTCTATTAATAATTTCGCCATCATTAATGATGCTCGAACGCAGTTATTATCAATAGATAAGGCTTTTTTCAAATTCTGTTTTGCTTTATTTAAGTTACTATCAGCAAGCTCTTGCATTGCTAATTCACAATAATAATGAGCAATGTCGGGTTTTAGCTTTTTCTTACCCATTTTCACTAAACTATTAGCAAAGGTAATGGCTTGTTCCCATTCTCTTGTTTGTTGATGAATAGCAACTAACTGAAGTAAAGCGGCTTCTTTATGATCAGGCTCGTCCACTAACTGCTCAAATATTTTTTCGGCACGATCCAAAATACCAGCAACCATATAATCTTTTGCAAGTTGTTGAAGTGCTATATTTCGTTGATCTAACGTTAAGTTTGGACGAGCGATGAGGTTTTGATGAATTTTGATGGCGCGGTCCACTTCACCACGGCTTCTGAAAAGGTTACCTAATGCAAGATGGGTATCTATCGTATCGCTATCGACCTGAAGGAGCTCGATAAAGTGATCTACTGCTTTATCTGACTGATCAGACAGCAATAGATTCAGACCCGCCACGTATTGACGTGACAGGTGATTTGTATCTCTTTGACGTTGTTGTGTCGCACTCCTATTACCCATATACCAACCATAACCGGCTGCAATAGGTAATAATAGGAATAGCAGTTCTAACATTTAGTCACTACCCTTTGGTTGAATCTAAACGCAGTTTATTCAACTCTGCAGTTTGTTTATCGAGACGCTTACGTAAACGACGCTGCGTCATACTCACTTTTAAATACATACTGCCACAAATCAGCCAGCCTAAACCAAAACCAGTCGCAAAGAATATTCCTAGCAAGGTTGATAATTGAAAATCACCCTGTGCCAACAAATAGTTAAAATTAACAATAATCTGGTTTTGTGCACCGACCGCTAATGAGATCAGAAATAAAGATAATAATAAAATAGCTACAACAATTTTCACTGGTATTCCCTCCAGTTAATGAACATCTAACAATATCTTATTTTACGGCTCTAAAGATACACCTAAACGCACTGAAAATGAACATAAAAAAACGGCATACTAAAAGTATGCCGTTTTTATATGCCAATTTACATTAGCTGAAATTCACACGTTCACGCAGTTCTTTACCTGGTTTAAAATGAGGAACGAACTTACCGTCCAATTCTACTTTATCACCAGTTTTTGGATTACGACCTAAACGAGGCTCTCGATAGTGTAGAGAAAAACTACCAAAACCACGAATCTCTATACGATCACCGCCCTCTAGCGTTGTTGCCATCTGTTCAAGGATTTCCTTGACTGTATCTTCAACCTGCTTAGCAGAAAGTTGAGGCTTTTTACTACACAGTTGTTCAATCAGTTCAGATTTTGTCATAAATGACCTCTCCTACGTTATCGAAAGAAAAGGGAGCATTACGCTCCCTTTAAATTTACTTATTCGCCTTTAGCTGCTTTGAAAGCGTCAGCCATTGCGTTACCGAAACCACCGTCTTCAGACTTAGTGTTCAGTGAAGCCATTGCTTCTTGCTCGTCAGCTTCATCTTTAGCTTTGATAGATAGGTTAACTACGCGGTTCTTACGGTCTACACCAGTGAACTTCGCTTCAACGCTATCGCCAACGCTTAAGATTAGAGATGCATCTTCAACACGGTCGCGAGATAGCTCAGAAGTACGGATGTAACCTTCTACGCTGTCTGCAAGAGTGATTGTAGCGCCTTTAGCGTCAACAGCTGAAACAGTACCGTTTACTAGAGTACCTTTCTTGTTGTCTGCTAGGTAGTTGTTAAATGGGTCTTCTTCCATTTGTTTAACACCTAGAGAAATACGCTCACGCTCTGCATCTACTGCTAGAACAACAGCAGAGATTTCGTCGCCTTTCTTGTACTCACGTACCGCGTCTTCACCTGTAGCATTCCAAGAAATGTCAGATAGGTGAACTAGACCGTCGATGCCGCCGTCAAGACCGATGAAGATACCAAAGTCAGTGATAGATTTGATCTTACCAGTAACGTGGTCGCCTTTAGCTTGCGCTTCAGCGAATGTCTGCCATGGGTTAGCTTTACATTGCTTAAGACCTAGAGAGATACGACGACGTTCTTCGTCAATCTCAAGAACCATAACCTCAACTTCGTCGCCTACATTAACAACTTTAGAAGGGTGGATGTTCTTGTTAGTCCAATCCATTTCAGAAACGTGTACTAGACCTTCAACGCCTTCTTCGATTTCAACGAAGCAGCCGTAGTCAGTTAGGTTAGTAACACGACCAGAAAGTTTGTGACCTTCTGGGTAACGCTTAGCGATAGCTACCCATGGATCTTCGCCAAGTTGCTTAAGACCTAGAGAAACACGAGTGCGCTCACGATCGAACTTAAGAACTTTAACATTGATCTCGTCACCAACATTTACGATCTCAGATGGGTGCTTAACACGCTTCCAAGCCATATCTGTGATGTGTAGTAGACCGTCAACGCCACCTAGATCAACGAATGCACCGTAGTCAGTAAGGTTCTTAACGATACCTTTAACTTCCATGCCTTCTTGTAGAGAAGCAAGTAACTCGTCACGCTCAACACTGTTTTCAGATTCGATAACAGCACGACGTGAAACAACAACGTTGTTACGCTTTTGGTCAAGTTTGATTACTTTGAACTCTAGCTCTTTGCCTTCAAGGTGCAGAGTGTCACGTACTGGACGTACATCAACAAGAGAACCAGGTAGGAATGCACGGATACCGTTAAGTTCAACTGTGAAGCCGCCTTTAACTTTACCGTTGATAACACCCATAACTGTTTCAGCATCTTCGTATGCTTTTTCAAGTTGGATCCAAGCTTCGTGACGCTTCGCTTTCTCACGAGAAAGTTGAGTTTCGCCGAAACCGTCTTCAACAGCGTCAAGAGCAACGTCTACTTCAGAACCAACTTCAACTTCAAGTTCGCCAGCAGCGTTCTTGAATTGTTCAGCTGGGATAGCTGCTTCAGACTTAAGGCCAGCGTCAACAAGAACGAAACCGTTCTCGATAGCTACTACAGTACCTTTAACGATGCTGCCTTGTTGGAATTCAGTTTCATTCAGAAACTCTTCAAAGAGTTGAGCAAAAGATTCAGTCATTAATTTGATCTTCAATATTAAACGTCCATGGGTATCCTACCGCATGGGGTTGATAGTAAGGTTAGTTATCATCCTTGCAACTAACTAAGTTTTCATTATAGCTTAGATTCAATAAAAGTAATGGCTTGCGCGACAACTTCGTCAATATTCATTGAAGTTGAATCTAATACTAAAGCGTCTTCTGCAGGACGTAATGGCGCGACAGCTCTATTGCGGTCTCGATCATCACGTTCTTGGATTTCGCTTAAAAGACGGTCAAATTTAACATCTAACCCCTTCTGTTGCAACTGCTTCATACGGCGATTCGCACGTTCTTCTGCACTTGCATCTAAAAATATCTTCACTTCAGCGCTTGGGAACACCACTGTGCCCATATCACGGCCATCAGCAATTAGGCCAGGCTGAGCAGAAAATGCACGTTGGCGACGTAATAATGCTTCACGTACTTGTGGCAACGCTGCAACTTTTGAAGCCGCCATTCCTGTTTCTTCTTTACGAAGTTCAGCCGAAACATCCTCACCTTCAAGAATGACTTTAACAAGTTCGCCTTCCGCTTTAAATTGCACGTCTAAATTAGCGGCTAAAGGAACAAGGCCATCTTCTGAGTTTAAATCTACTCCGTGATGAATCGCAGCTAGTGCTAACACACGATAAATTGCACCGGAATCTAATAAGTTATAACCTAGCTTTTCTGCAAGTAACATACACAATGTGCCTTTACCTGCTCCACTTGGACCATCAACAGTAACGACTGGTGAATGAGTTGTCATGGAGTTCTCCAATTAATTATTGTGATTGGTTTCTACGGACGCATTATACCCAAGTCAGATTATTTATATACTCTAGATTATTAAAAACT
>NZ_JARACR010000140.1:0-522 GCF_028765505.1 Aliivibrio sp. A6
CTGCATAACACGTTTACTACTATGCAATTATACTTAAAATTGACACCCTAAAATGATAAACACCCGACAACCTGAGATGCCGTGTGTAGTAAATCGTGTTGATGCATTTGTTATATTTTACTACGCCATAGCAAAATTGATCGTGTGCACCTTAGTTAAATTCACGTTTTGCTTTGCTTGCCATAGATCGTAATTGTCTTGCATTGTTAACCAACTTTCAGGCGTACGACCTAGTGATTTTGAAAGACGTAATGCCATTTCAGGTGAAATTGAACTCTTACCCTTTATCACTCGATTTAGAGTTGAAGCAGCTACATCAAGTTGTTTAGCAACAAAGCGGCAACTATAGCCAAATGGTTCCATATAAACGTCATGGATAAACTCACCTGGATGTGGGGGATTGTACATAGCCATTAATGGTAATCCTCGTAATTTAAAATGTAAGCATTACCATCGATAAATTCGAAAGTAACACGCCAGTTACCATTTACTGTAATTGACCAAATTCCATCTCTATCCCCT
>NZ_JARACR010000141.1:0-502 GCF_028765505.1 Aliivibrio sp. A6
CAATTATCAAAGAATCAAAGAGTATCTTTGGTGAAACGACAGTTGAATGGTGTAGGGAATGCGATCTTAAAAATGGCGGACCAACTGATTTAGTTTTTAAATTGGATTCTGGTTATACCATAGCAATTGAATTTAAGTTGCGAGATACAACGACAGCATATCAAAACGATATTGAAAAACTTGGTCGGATCAAAGAAGAAAAGTGTATAAGATTATTCTGTGCTCTAGTCGACGTATTTAACCATCAATTACCTGATGATGGTCGTCAAGCATATATTGAATGTTTACCTAATTATCAAGTAAAGCCACTTCATAAAGTAACGTTCGATACCAAACAAAGTAGGTATGTAAAACCTGTATCTTGTGTAGCGTGCGTTTGGGAAGTTGGTCAGTCGTTGTAGGGCGAAACATAACAATCGCATCAACACGATTTGCTACATTCGGCATTCTAGATTTCTTTGAGTTTACCGTGTTAAGTGGTAAATTGAGCTTAATCTGCATG
>NZ_JARACR010000142.1:0-501 GCF_028765505.1 Aliivibrio sp. A6
CACGAACTCTAAGATTGCAGTTTTTTTGCTCAGTTCAGCGATTGAGCCGTTAGTTTTTTAGGTGTGAAAGTAGGGAGGTTTATCTTTTTCTTTGTTGCCTTTTAGTGTTCGTTTCATCAGGTTCGGCATTGAACTATTATTGTCCTAAATTCAGGCGTTTCAGCGACTAATTTACGCTTCAATTGTTCTTTGCTTATGCCTCATTTTATCCTGCTTCAGTGTTTTACTCGCCATATTTTCAATCCCAATTGTGGCAATGATATTTGGTTTATCAGCTCAAAACTAGCTGAAGCCAAATCGTTCAAATGGTGTAAGAAAAAAGGATTGTTTCGTTTCACAGTTATTGCCGTTGAAATGATATTTTGCTCGCTAAATTGAACCAGTCTACTTAAACTCAGTTTACAGTAAATCTCGGTAAATCAATTCTTTACCAATTAAAGTGAAGCGTTGACAAAGATCGTGTAACAAATGCATCAACACGATTTGCTACACTCGGCGTTG
>NZ_JARACR010000143.1:0-464 GCF_028765505.1 Aliivibrio sp. A6
AAAACTTTAATTGAAGAGTTTGATCATGGCTCAGATTGAACGCTGGCGGCAGGCCTAACACATGCAAGTCGAGCGGTAACAGAAATTAGCTTGCTAATTTGCTGACGAGCGGCGGACGGGTGAGTAATGCCTGGGAATATGCCTTAGTGTGGGGGATAACTATTGGAAACGATAGCTAATACCGCATAATGTCTTCGGACCAAAGAGGGGGACCTTCGGGCCTCTCGCGCTAAGATTAGCCCAGGTGAGATTAGCTAGTTGGTGAGGTAAGAGCTCACCAAGGCGACGATCTCTAGCTGGTCTGAGAGGATGATCAGCCACACTGGAACTGAGACACGGTCCAGACTCCTACGGGAGGCAGCAGTGGGGAATATTGCACAATGGGCGAAAGCCTGATGCAGCCATGCCGCGTGTATGAAGAAGGCCTTCGGGTTGTAAAGTACTTTCAGTAGGGAGGAAGGCGT
>NZ_JARACR010000144.1:0-460 GCF_028765505.1 Aliivibrio sp. A6
CTAGGTTTATCAAATGATGATGCTCGTTCTAAAATCTTAGGGCGCTTACGTTCATGAATGTTATTTGGTCACCTCTTGCTTTAGACAAAATAGGGCAGACAGCAGAATACATTGCATTAGACAATCCATCAGCAGCAGATAAGTGGGTTAACGACGTATTCGATAAAGCTGAGAGTTTAGGTTCATTTCCAGAATTGGGCCGTCTTGTCCCTGAGCTGAATAAAGCCAATTATCGTGAAATCATTTTTGGTAATTACCGCATTATTTATAGCGTAACGTTAAACATAAATATTTTAACGGTTCGTAACTGTAGTCAATTGCTAACTATGGCTGATATATAAAATTATAACAAATGCATCAACACGATTTGCTACACTCGGCGTTGTCAGTTTGTCTTTAGTTTCAGTGATTAAGGCAGTAAAATTCAGCTAGGTCTGCATAGTAGCAAACGTGTTATGCA
>NZ_JARACR010000145.1:0-456 GCF_028765505.1 Aliivibrio sp. A6
AACGCCTGCATAACACGTTTACTACTATGCAATCATACTTGAAATTGACGCCTTAAAACGAGAAACACCCGACAACCTGAGATGCCGAGTGTAGTAAATCGTGTTGATGCATTTGTTATGTGAATTCTTCTAGAACGTTACCAACTTTACTTTTGAAAGATCTACACGGTTATCTTTAATTTCAATACCTTCAGCTTCTAATTGATATATTTGGCCATTAACATCGGCAACCTTACCATTTGTATAGATAACTCGATTAGTAAAGCGGGAATTTGTAAAATCAGAATCAACTGCAGCTTGAAGCATTGAACGAACCGATTGACCGCCCTCTCGATGACCAAATAAATGGTCAGATAATTCACCATAAGTTGTAATACTACCTAAAGGAAGGGATGATTTAAGAAGATCCAACAATTGATTCCATTTCATTTTTTACTCCTAGTCTACAAGTCCATC
>NZ_JARACR010000146.1:0-455 GCF_028765505.1 Aliivibrio sp. A6
ATGGTGCTGAATAATCCTTCAATAATCGATGGTGATATCACAATTCGTGATTTAATTCTGATGTAAAGTCACACTAAATTGTTGAGGTGCTTTATGGAAAAGTTCGAATTTATTCAATTATATCTAAAAGAGAAAGGGGTAAGAGCTCAACTTACAAAACCTTTTATATTCTCATTATCAAAATTGACTAAGAAAAATTTAAAGCCACAGGTATTTGAACTACCTTTAAAATTGTTTTTTCTACAAGCAGTATTTGGTTCGATTACATGGGGTTTGTTGATGTGGTTATTCTTTTGGCCGTTTTACGATATTACGATTTATCAGTTGTACGGTGCTTTATTTTATGGCGTCACTACAGGTTTTATATTAGCCTTCGAAGTGAAAAGGACTCAAAAAAGGTTAGATTTAAATAATTGGGAGCAATGGTTGGAAGAAAAGCACTTTAATTAAGCACC
>NZ_JARACR010000147.1:0-442 GCF_028765505.1 Aliivibrio sp. A6
TATTAACTTGGTAAAGAATTGATTTACCAAGATTTACTGTAAACTGAGTTTAATTAGACTGACTCAATTAATCGAGTAAAATATCATTTCAACGGCAATAACTGTGAAACGAAACAATCCCTTTTTCTTACACCATTTGTACGATTTGGTTTCAGCCTGTTTTGAGCTTATAAACCAAATATACTCGCCACAATTGGGATTAAAAATGCTGCGAACAAAACACTGATGCAGACTAAAATGAGACAAAACCATGAACAATTGAAGCGTGAATTGGTTTCTGAAATCCATGAACTTTTGGCAATAATGGTTAATTGCCGAACCTGATGAAACGAATATTAAAAGGCAACAAAGAAAAAGGAAAACCACCCTACTTTCACACCTAAAAAACTAATGATTCAATCGCTGAACTGAGCCAAAAAAACTGCAATCTTAGAGTTCGTGT
>NZ_JARACR010000148.1:0-416 GCF_028765505.1 Aliivibrio sp. A6
TAACGCTTGCATAACACGTTTATTACTATACAAACCAACCTGAATTAACCGCCTTAATCACAAAACCCAAGGTAAACCCAGAACGCCGAATGTAATAAATCGTGTTGATGCGATTGTTGTGCGTGCTTACTTTCGGCTTGGCTAGCTTGGTAAAGAACTGCCCTGCCAAGATTTTCTAAGCCCTGATTCTAATTTAGCGATAGTAATTAAGCGAACAAAATATCCTTAAATTGCGAGATAAAGTGAATGGAAAACAGATACATTTCTTACGCCATTTGAACGGCTTGGTTTCAACAGATTTGGAACTGATAAACCAAATATCCTAACCACAATTGGGATTGGAAATGCTGCGAGCAAAACACTGATGCAAACTAAAATGAGGCATAACCAAAGAACAATTGAAGCGTAAAATAGCC
>NZ_JARACR010000149.1:0-415 GCF_028765505.1 Aliivibrio sp. A6
GATCCAATCGTGTCTTAATTCTGAAATTGGTTTACCTGAAGATAAGCGGGCTCATCGTTTTATGCTAATGGCTAAAGAAGATTTCTATTATCCAGATGGTCGTAGTAACGCTTATACCGTGATAGAAATAAATATGATGGAAGGTAGGACGGTTGAAACGAAAAAGGCATTAATTAAGTCTTTATTCTCTACAATTGAATGTGAATTAGGAATATCCCCGATTGATGTTGAAATTACCATTAAAGAGCAACCTGCTCATTGTTGGGGTTTCAGAGGTATGACTGGCGATGAAGCAAAAGATCTGAAATATCAGGTCAACGTATAACAAAGCAATCAACACGATGCTATTACACTCGGCATTCGCGGTTTGAAGTATAATTGGTTTTGAAAGTAAGTCGTTCGCACGTGTTATTGC